>RPQV01000326.1 GCA_003818595.1 Calditrichota bacterium | reverse complement strand
GATGATCAATGCCGAACCGTTCGTTTCTGTGAACACGGGACTGGGGAGTGTTGAGGAAGTTGCCGAAGAGGTGGAATATATCAACGGAGCCCAAAATACACCCATGGGACAACTCAGAGCCGAAAACGGACATCCACAGCCCTATCGCTGCACCTGGTGGGCTGTCGGTAATGAGATGTACGGGGACTGGCAACTCGGTCACATGCCCTTGGCGCAGTATGTCGAAAAGCACAATCGCGTCGCTGCAGCGATGTGGAAGGTCGATCCAGCAATCAAACTGATCGGCGTAGGCGCCGTAGGCGAATGGAGTGAAACCATGCTTCAAGTCTGCAGCGATTATATGAATCTGATCAGCGAACACATCTACTGTCAGGAAATGCCGAATGTTGCTGCACATGTGCAGCAACTGGCTGAACAAATCAAATTCAAGGCAGACGCTCACCGAAAATATCGCCGACAAATCACCCCGCTTCAAGGTAAAGATATTCGGATCGCCATGGATGAATGGAATTACTGGTACGGCGACTATATCTATGGTGAACTCGGGGTGCAGTATTTTCATAAAGATGCCCTCGGGGTAGCGATCGGTCTGCATGAATATTTCCGCAACAGCGATATTTATTATATGGCCAATTATGCCCAGACTGTCAATGTGATTGGTTGTATCAAAACCACCCGCACCGACGCCGCTTTTGATGCCACTGGGCTGCCCTTGAAACTGTATCGACAGGAATTCGGCGCTATCCCGGTGCAGGTCAGCGGAGATGTCGGCAATCTGGACGTTTCAGCTGCACTCACGGACGACGGGAAGGCACTGACGGTCGCAGCAGTGAACGCTACATCTCAAAACGGCTCTCTCAACCTGAATATTGTGGGAGGCGCCATTGGACGCCAAGTCACAAAATGGCTTATCGTCCACCCGGATCCTCAGGCGCATAATGTACCCGGCAAACCGGCTGTATTGACGATCGAGCGCAAAAAAGAGACGCTCAAGGATTCCACGCTGAATGTCCCGGCGATGGGTATCGTTCTCTACCGTATTCCGCTGAAATAATGATGTGTTGTTGCATGAATTGAGAAAATAGTCATGTTGCTAAAATACAAGCACACCGCATCTCAAGTTCTGGAAAGCGCGGTGCGCCACCCCCTCCTGCAGCGCTTTCAAGGGGTGATTCTCGGCAGTATATTTTTTGTATTCTACTTTGGCTTGTCATGTTGGTTGCCGTTTTTTAATATCTATTTGAAACAGAAAGGATTTAGCGGAGCGCAGGTCGGCATCATCGCCGGATTGTACCAGTCAGTACTCTTTTTTGTCGTACCCGTCTGGGGAATCATCGCTGACCGTTTCGGCAATCGCCGGGTATTGCACATTGTCCTCTTTTGTGCCATGATATTGGTCTGGGGCATGCGGCTGATTTCGGCCTATCATCTCTTCATTCTCTATGTCATGATCTTCGCATTCATGCATCATCCCCTGGGCATGTTATCCGACAGTCTGGCGATCGGGTATATCAAACAGCATCAACGGGCCGCTTTCGGAGAATTTAGAGTCTGGGGTTCGGTCGGTTGGGCGATCGGCAACGTTCTCATGGGTCGTTATTTATTGACGCATGAATTGTCACTGACGTTTCAAATCGCCGCCGTTTTCTACGGCATTACCTGGCTGACAATCTGGTTGTTTCATGAAAATCCGGGGAGCACAGTACCAAGCCGGCGTTCACCCAGCGAATTGAAATCTCTATTCGCGAACAAAAAAATGGCGCTGTTTTTATTGCTGCTTTTGCTCTATGGAACCGGTATTTCACCGCTTTATGTTTTTATTAACCTTTATTATCGGGATATTGGCGCCGGCAACCAGATGATCGGACTCGGTTTCGCATTGCAGGCGTTCAGCGAGGTGCCCTTTTTCTTCATGGGAGCCAGCCTGGTGAAACGATTTGGCGCTCACAAAGTACTGCTTTTTTCCATGACGACCGCCGTCATTCGTCTTGTGTTATATGGAATAATCAGCCATCCGATACCCGCTCTCTTGATTGGTCTTGGCAGCGGCATTACCTATTCGCTCTTCTGGGTTGCCATCGTCGATATGATGCACGGGCTGATTCCGGAAAAGTGGCGTGCCACGGCGCAGTCACTGCTATGGGCGGTTCATGTCGGTTGCGGCGTGACCATCGGCAACATCAGCATTGGTATATTATCCGATTGGTTTCACATGCGGACGGTGATGCTCATGGCTGGTGGAGTGACCTCACTCGTCCTTTTGGGAATGGTCGGCTATTTTAAGAGCTTTCGTCTTAGCCAACTTGAGCCCTTGATCGTTGAAAAGGAGATTGTTGAGCTGCCGCATGTGATTGCAGAAGAGTAGTCATGATCAGAATTTCATCAGCAACCGTTGCGAATAACGCCACTTGGCAGCAAAGCATGAACTGTATGCTATGCCGCAAAAAAGCTACAACGAGGAAACGACGAATGAGACATAATCCTCAACGATTCATTTTATCGACCATTTTGTGCGGGTTTTTGATATTCTGGTCGTGCGCCAAGGATCAACCTGCCGAACCCACACCGGATCAAGTTCCAACGCTTGAATCGCTGCACGCAGATGGACGATGGATCATCAACAGCAGCGGTGAAAAAGTCATTCTACGCGGCGTCAACATTCCCAGCCTCGAGTGGAACTCCACCGGAGATCAAATCGTCCAGTCGCTGATTCACATGGTCGATGTTTGGCAAATAAACATTGCGCGTATTCCTCTCTCCCAAGATCGCTGGTACGGTCGTGCTTCGGAACAGAACGACGGCGGCAAAAGTTATCGCGCTATTGTTGCCAATTTGATTGCGTATGGAAATCACAATGGATGTTATATCTGGCTTGATTTGCACTGGAACAATGGCGGCGTGTGGGGAGAAAACATCGGTCAGCATAAAATGCCCGACGAATTGTCATTGACCTTTTGGAAGGATGTCGCCGTCCTTTACGCCAATCATCCGGCAGTTTTATTTGGTTTGTATAATGAACCTCATGATATCACATGGGATGTTTGGCGAAATGGCGGTATAGTGGAGGAGACGATTACCCTGGAAAGCGGGACAGGAAAGCTTTCTTATCGTACCCCAGGACATCAAAAATTACTGCAGACGATCCGCGAAACAGGAGCTGAAAACATTGTCATCGCTGCCGGGCTGGATTGGGGATTTGATCTGCGAGGAATCGAATCGGGTTCTGCTTTGAGCGGTGACAACATTGCCTACGATACACATCCCTATCCATGGAAACCCAAACCGTGGGATGCCTATTTTGGCAATGTCGGTCGCGTCCATCCTATTATAGTCGGCGAGTGGGGTGGAACAGTGGAAGAAGGGCATCAGTCTTATGGCATGGACATGGCCGGTTATCTGCGCCGCAACTTTTTTTGTTGGACAGCGTGGTGTCTGCATCCCTCAGCAGGTCCGCAGTTGATTAAAAATTGGAAATATGATCCCACTTGGTTCGGCGAACTGGTCATACGTGAGTTGAGTCAACCCGTGATACTGCCGGACTGATGCAGGTATGCAGCATCGCTGCCGGCAACATTTACCGGCGCTAAGGGTTTATGATCTTTACGCATACCGGCATAGAAACATTGATCTCGTGCACGGCATTCAGACTGCCGTCACGCCGGTTGATGCGAAACACGACAACATTATTGCTGTTCTGATTCGCCGCCAAAAGAAACTTGCCGCTTGGATCGACGGCAAAATTCCGCGGGGTCTTGCCGCCGCAGGAAGAATGGCCCAGGGGAGTGAGTTCACCGGATTGTCGATTAATCTTGAAAATAGCCAGACTGTCGTGTCCACGGTTGGAGCCGTACAAAAACTGACCATTTGGAGTGATGTGAATATCGGCGCAGGTATTCGAACCTTTAAATTCAAGCGGCAGCGAACTGACGGTTTGAAATTCAGATAGAGCGCCGCTCTGGGCATGATAGTGATAGGCGCTGATGGTAGAATTCAGCTCATTGATGACATACACATATTTGCCGTCAGCACTAAAGGTCAGATGCCGGGGACCAGCGCCCGGCGCTGTTGCGGTAAAAGGCGGGTCACTAGGGACTAACTGTTTGTTTTCTCGATCCACCAGATAAGACATGATCTTGTCGATTCCCAAATCAGCGGCAAGCAGAAATGAGCCTTCGGGTGAAAAGGTGACGGAGTGAGCGTGCGCTTCCTGTTGACGGGATTGATTTGGACCTGACCCGCTGTGCTGAGCGAGAAAAGTCGCCGGCAGAAGCGAGCCGTCATGACTGATGGGTGCAAGAATAATGTTGCCGCCGCTATAATTAGCAACCGCCACCAGTTCTCCTTGAGGATCGACAGCCAAATGACAGGGATGCGCTCCCTGTGAAGGCTGCTGATTCAGCAGCGACAATGTCCATTTTCTCTGATCGATCGCAAAAGCGCCCACGGCGCCCTGATTGGCGCCGAGATAATCATTAGTTTCGAATACCGCATAGAGTCGACGCTGCCGGGCATCGACAGTCAGAAAAGACGGGTTCTTTAAACCATCGACGGTTTGCAGGATATTCATGCGCCCGGTTTTGAGATCAAGCGAATAAACATTAATCCCGGCACTGTTTTCAGCGGTGTAGCTGCCGACATAAACCACCCCCTGTTTCGCCCATGCAAAAGAAAATAGAGTTCCCCACATCAGTAAAATCCAATTTTTTATCATTGATTTCAAGCTTTCATCGTTTACTGTTTGTCACTGGATCGATGCCGTCCGTTAAACCGTTTTAAATCTTTTGATATCGATCTCATACTTTTCAGTTTTATATCCAATAATCCGTTCCGTCGTCATCAACAATCGCGCCGCCTTGGCGCGATTGCCGCGGGTGGCCTTCAGCGCATCCTGAATCAACTCTTTTTCATAGTTGGCCACGGCATCATCGAGCGACAGTCTCGGGATGGTGCCGCTGCTTTCAGCGGTCTG
>RPQV01000325.1 GCA_003818595.1 Calditrichota bacterium | reverse complement strand
GGCTTTCCCAGCTGACCGCGGTGTCAAAATAATAATTGCCCGAGAGCGCCAGCAGCAGCTTGGGAATCGGTTTGTAAGCGACGCCGCCCGCCAAAATGGCCGGAACATCGCTGTTGCTTTTTTCTCCATCAGGGAAGAGACCGGCGTCATCAACCGTGGTTTCGTTGGTCAATTCGAGCGCTGTCTGCAGTTCATATTTGAGACCCGCGCTGACCTTGTCGCTGAATTGATAGTTCAGACCGATAATGGGCGTGATGCCGCTGCCGGTCTGCTTGGCATCGACCTGTTTGTCAGCCGTATTTTTGGCATAGCCCAACAGCACCGGGTTGGGAGCTCCCATTGCCACAGTCGCCTGATACAGCTGATTGAAAAATGCCGAGGCAGAAATCATGGCGCCCGTCGGATTGAATACCGGGTGGGTGGGATTGACCATGATATTGGTGATGCTGCCTTCATAGGTGTTCACCGCCTGGAGATAACGCACGCCGAGGCTGACACCCAACTTTTTCGTCATCGCATAGGACGCGCCCACTTGATAACCGTAAAAGGCTGAACTCCCTTTAAAGGCAATTTCCGAGGAGTATTTGCTCGTCGGCATGCCTATTTGAGTGGTGATCCCGATGGGCAACTTGGCAATTTCCTGCTCAAAAGAGGGCAAGCCGTCATTAAATTCCGCCGAACCGCCGCCGGCATTCGGGCCAAAACCAAAATGAAAAGCCCACGCGCCTTTTTTGTAAACGGCGTAGACATCGGGAAAAGCCGGCACAAAGACGTCACCCTGGTACGTTTTGGGGGCGCCTGCTAATAATGGAAAAGAGCTTTCGACTTTTTTGGTTTGGGAAATGACCTGGTTGTGCAACGCAATATAAAAACCGTCGCCCATCTGGACCACTCCTGCCGGGTTGTAATAAACCGCATCAACCTCCGTCGATGCATTGCGCGCGAACATGCGCACAAACTGAGCGCTATGATTGGTATTGGTCAGAATTCCACCGGCATAAACAAACTGGGTTGCTGCGAGCAAACATAAAAGTACAAGAACTCCTCTTTTCATGACATCTCCTCTCAAAAGGGTGAATGGTTTAATTAAGAGTAAATTATAATTGAATTAAGTTCAATATATGAATTCGACTCATTTCTTACAAGAAGTATTTTATCATTTATATAGATTTTTGATTCGCAAAATAATACTTATCGCACAAGGAGCATTTTTCTGCTCTCGGTGATGCCGTTGCTGCTCATCGTATAGAGATAGACACCGCTGGCAAAACCGTCGGCATTCCAGACAACCTCATGACGACCAGCCTGGTAAATTCCCTGTGCCGGTGTAGCAATGTGCCTGCCGGTGACATCGTAAACTTTCAACGAGATATTTCCGCTTTTCGCCACATTGAAAGAAATCGTCGTTGAAGGATTGAACGGATTGGGATAGTTTTGTTTCAAGCCGAAAGCGGACGGCGAATGTAAAATGGTGTTATGCTTCACTCGCACCACCGGCGCGCCGTATTCTATTGCGCCCGCATCGGCAGAAGCGCCGACATAAAAGACCTTGAAGCCAAAGGGTTCGGCCTCACCCGCATCGATTGCCGGCGATGTCGCAGTCAATGAATAATTTTCATCATCCTCACTCTCAAATGCCGGGTCTGCAATTTTACTGTGCGTTCCATACTCCATAACAATATCGCCTCCGACATTTTCGTAGGAAAGACTATAATCGATGTCGACCACCGGGGTGGAGCGCAGATCATAATCCTTGCCGTCATTGGACGTGACGATGTTGTTTCGGAGCGAATAGGAACTGGGGCCGTTCAGTTGGGCGCCGTCGCTGTCCCAACCGCTGATAGTATTGTTATATATGTAACTGGTTGATGCGGTGCTTTCCTGATTCTCGATGCCATCGTCCATCTCGCTGGTTGGGGAGAGTTGCTCTGCCAGGGAACGATAGATCACATTGTGATGAATGGCAAAAACACCTTCACCGCCCCAGCCGATGCCGCATTGGCGGACGTCGCTGATGGTATTATAACCCAAATCAATGAAAGAGTTCGCCGCAAGTCCCTTTTGATCGATTCCATACCCTCCCGTCAGCCCATATATGGTGTTGTAACGAATGACCGTGTTGGGATGAGCTCCTTCCCCGCTGCGGATGCCGCTGTCGCTCGCATGATAGATGGTGTTGCCTTGGACCACAGTATTTAATACTTTTAGCTCAGGCTCTGCGGCGCCGATGACAACAGGCTGCACAAAGTTGCGCACGACATTATTGAGGATTCGAGCTGAGGAACTGCCGATGAAAATACCGGTACTGGCGGTTGATCCGTCCTGGGCTTTGCCATCCACCACCAATCCATCAATGATAACGTCGACGGCGGTCTCGCCCCATTGAATATTGATGGCCGCTTTGGTAGGATCCACCGGGACGACGACGGCGCTATCCGTGGCTGTCCGGCTGCCGATGATGCGGATGTTCGGTTTGTAGATATCGATATTCTCCGTATAGAGTCCGGGACCGACAGCGATGATATCTCCGGGTTTTGCCGCATCCACTGCCTGCTGGATGACTCCCGCGCCGCCGCCGCTCACGTTATGGATGACGGGCGCATCGAGACAGACCAGGCCTCCCCAGGAATGAGTGTTCGCCCAGGTTGCATCGACGCCCAATTTGGTCGCCAACAAGACATCCCAAAGCTGAGGCCAAAGCTGCAGCGCCGCGACTTTGGAGCTGGGATCCTCATCCCGGGTGTCGGTATCATTGAAAAACAGATGAAATCCCATTTCATAATCTTTGATCAGAATTTCAGGTAGAGTGACGGCGATTTCCAAGGTGGCATTGAACGGAAAAGAGGACTCATCCAAACCCCAGGCAGCCGAATATTCCGGTTCCGGTCCTTCGATCCCCGAACGTGTGTCTTCATCGAATCGGAAACCAAGATTAAACGCACTTCCCGAACCGGGTTCACCTGCTTTATCTTCATTCAGGGGATCGATCCGAATTTCGACGCCGTCGGTCTGATACCAGCTGATGCTTTCATCGAAAACAAATTCGTCATCAATGAATTCCAAAAGCAGGTACAGCACGGAACTTCCATCCATCCAGGCAGCCTTGAATCTTCCGACAAAATCGCGCTCATCCGGTAGAGGATCGGGCAAACCATCGCCGTTGAAATCCCGATCATTATAAAAAGCCTGCGTCCACGGGATATCCTGCCAATCGCTGTCATTTCCATCTATAACCGGGATTGTCGGCGTTTTGTAGGCGTAAACCGTCGCGGGAATTGTGAAATCTGGATCGAGGTAAACCTGGGCGTGAATCGTCAAGGGAACAAATGCCGATAATAAACACCATAGCATAAAGTTTTTCATGAAGGTTCTCCTATCAGTTGATTGACTGGCTGATTCATTAATGATGGTTTATAAAATAGCTCAACAAATCAATATTTAAACACACGACTCATAGATTCTGCAATCTTTTGCCGACATCCCGATAATTGGGCTGTGTTTCTTCGATTTGTTGATAAAGTGCCTTGGCATCGCCACGTCGCTGCAGTCGTTCATACACCAATGCCAGACGATAGGCGGATTCGATTTCCTCCGGATAGGCCTTGATGGCCTGTTTGAGCAAACGCTCGGCCTCGGCCCACTCTCCCTTGGCGCCCATGACGGATGCCAAATAATTCAACGGCAGAGCGTTCTCAGGCGACAGACTTAATGCTCGTTTAAAGGCAGTCTCGGCTTCCTGCAGACGTTGGCGATTCATGTAAACGTATCCGAGGTTATTCCAATCATAGGAGAAATCAGGTACTTTGCTTGTCATGGCTTCCAGATGATTAATGGTGTTGTCCAGATAAATATCCTGTTCACCCGGATTCACGTCGGGTTGTTGCGCCAGAAAGAGATTCAGTCCCGCCGCTTCTTCATGATAGCGATAATCGTCCGGTTGTTCCTGCAGCGCCAGGGTGAGCATATTGAGGGCGAGGAGAGGTTCACCATAGATATTGTGGGCGAACGTGCTTTCCAAATAGTACTTTTCCGCCTTGGCATAGCTCACCACCGAGGATGTGAACTCTGATCGCTCGCTCGGCGTCTGAGCATCAGCGAAAGAAAGGTGGGAGGACAAATCTCCCTTCAATTGAATCAGGCTGAGAAGGATTTCGGGAATCTGCATTTTATCGATCACTCGACTCAGTTCCGCGATGGGGTGATTGTCGCTATTCACCGGCGCTCCTTTGAGAAACAGGGGCAGCTTGCGCTCGTCGATTACATAATGTGCCAGGAACATTTCAGGTGTACCCATACCATAGCGATGCAGATCGTCTCGAATGGCCGCGTTGTTAAAATGGGCTGCGAAAAGCGGCGCCGGAATTGACAATGGCGTCGGTGTCCCGATCATCAGCAGGTGCCCGGCATTCACCAGCCACAACGAAGTATGCGGGAAAACCTGCTGGAAAGCGGTAATCAGAGACTTGAATTCCGTCGGCGTCAGCCAATTGGTGGAGGTCCATTGACAGAGAATGCCGTCGGGCGTTAAATGATCGCGGCACAATTCATAAAACTCCTGGGTGTAAAGGTTGCCGCTCAATCGGGCGTGAACAGCATTGCTGGTGATGATGTCATACTTTTTTTCCGTCATGCTGAGAAAGCTTCTGCCGTCATCGAGGATGATTGACAATCGGGGATCGGCTAATGCCGAGTTGTTTTCAGCAGCAAAGTGGTCGCGCGCGGCCTGGACGACTCCCTGGTTTAGCTCGACACAATCCACCTGTTCAAGACCCGTTTCGAGAAGGCTGCGGACCGTGATACCCATGCCGAGGCCGATGACCAGTCCGTTTTGTGGATGCGGATGCAGAAAGCCGGGAAGATAGCCGAGCATTTTGTGAACTCGAATATCTCCGTATTCTGCAAAAGCCGTCACCGAGCCGTTAATAGACAGAAATTTTATTCCATCCGTATGTTGCGGCACAGCCACAGCGGCATCGGCGCCTTCC
>RPQV01000324.1 GCA_003818595.1 Calditrichota bacterium | reverse complement strand
GCGGTGCCGGTGATGACGATATTGCAGCCCGGCAGGGGCTCACCGGTTTCCTTATCGATGACGCGTCCGACAATTTTCCCAACCGTCGCCGCTTGCAAGGACTGCAGACAAAAGGCCATGACCAGTAGGATCAACGTTAGGGTGGTTCGTCTCATACGTAACCTCTTTTCATCCTGATGACCAAATAATAAGGCATGTTACAACAACAAAATGAGTTGACGTCGATCATCTGCTTTGATCGAACTGAAGACAGAGGATCGACGTCAATTCAAAAACGGCGCGAGGCTGAAGGCCGTCGCGCCGTTGATAGTGGATCTACTGCATCAAAATCATTTTTCGGGTGCTCTTGTATTCACCGGCGGAGAGTTGATAAAAATAGACGCCGCTGGAGAGATTTTCCGGTGTCCATTCAAGGCGATGAAGTCCGGCTGTCATATCCTTATCGATCAGCACGGAGATTTCTTTGCCCAGCGTGTTGTACACCGTCAACCGTGCATGACCCGCCTGGGGCAGTGAGAATTGCAGGGTGGTCGTCGGGTTGAATGGATTGGGATAATTCTGCGCCAAGTCGTAGTTCGACGGTGCAGCGTCGGAGCGTTCGGCAACGCCGACGGGAATATAGACGCCTTTTCCGGTGACCGGAAAACCAACGCTTTTTTCGTTCGGGTCATTATTCGGCAGAGCGATATAGGTATCGAACTCCGCGTCTCTCAGAGGACGGAACGTGATGGTGACGACCTGGCTGGCGCCCGGCGCCACGGTAAACGTAGCCGGAGAGAGCGTGAATGACTTTTCACCGGCGAATGCGTTTTCAACCTTGAGTTCCTGATCGCCGACGTTTTTCACGGTGAAGGTCTTCTGAGCCTGACCGGCATTGCCGATATCGCCGAAAGCAACGCCACCGAGGGTGGTGCTGGTGACCAGTTCGATGTCGGGACCGAAGAATTTGGTTTTGGTGGTCGGAAATGCGGAAGCTGGAATCGCCCAATGGCGCATTTCGGCGGTTGCCCATGAGGTATGGTCAGGTGCACCTCCGATTGCAGTGCCAGGAAAGCCGGGAGTATTTTGAAACAAGATGTGAATTTTATCATTGGGGTTCTTGTTGGCGATGCCGATATAACGCAGATTCTGATGATAGCAATCTTCCTCGGCAATCAGCTGCACCGCGTCGCCCCAGGTTTTTCCGCCGTCTGTGGACTTGGCGCCCCAGATGCGGCCAAACGCCAAGGGTCCGAAATCGGTTTCAGCCTGCGCGATGCCATCACTCGCCACCACGGTATCGGCATCACTGCAGCGGGTAAAAACGCAGTAGAGGTTGCCTGCAGCATCTGCGCCGATTTGAGGCATGGTGACGAATTGCTGGAAAACACTCGCCCAAACTTCATGAATTTCATCGGCTTTATAAATAGTCGAGACGCCGGTCGAAGGACTCCAATGTTTAATCGCGAATCCGCCCTCTTCGTGAACGCTGTCGCCATCGATGAATTTCATAAAAGGAGTCGTCCAGGTTAGACTGGTTCCATTCGGATAATAGGTGCTCTCGGCGGTCCAAATATCTTCATTCCAAACAATGTGCGGTTCGCCTTTGAGGTAGAACAAATCCGACGGACCATGGGGGGCGGTATGATAACCGACGCGGGCGGAAACCGTCCCATCATCATTGGTATCTCTGGTGAAGGGATAGAGTGAAGTATCGATCGGGGCTTTGGTGGTTGAATCCAATTCGACGACCACGTCCCAACGAATCGGATAGGACAAAGAATCAGTCACGTCGGGGAAAGCATTGCCGAGTATCTGTTTGGCCTTGGGAAAGGTGACGCCGCGATCGGTGCTTTCAAAAAAGAGAAAATCGTGTCCAGGATTGGACACCAAAAGGCCGATTTTGCCGCTGCCGTTATCCGCCACCTCAATCTGATGGCTGCCGGCTTCGTTATCGCCCGAAGCGCCGGAACCGAGACGATAGGTCGAAGTATCTGGGAACATCGCCAGTGGTTCGCTCCAGGTGTTGCCCTTGTCAATTGAACGGTAATACAAAATATTGTCATTGACATTGTTCACCAGGCGAACCCAATCGTCCTGATTGTTATTGGTGGCCGAGATGTACCAGTAATCTTTATCGTCAACGGCGATATCAGGCCAGAAGGGTTCCAGATCTTTGGTTCCATCATTTCGCGCTTCCCAAATATTGGCTTGTGAGAAGAATCCGAATCCGGCATCAAAATCCCACCAGGCGTCGATCGCTTCTTCATTCGTCGTTGTAAAATGAGAAGCCGTGATCGCGGCGTTATTCGGATTAACAGCCAAAGCACCATAGCCGGCCCGCCGGTTTTCAATCGACACGCCTTTACCGTGCACCCAGCTCGATCCATCCCAGAAATTATAATACATTCGACGACCGAGAAAACCCGGCACTTCAGCAATATCGCCGAACATCCATTGAGTATGGATGGTGCCGGACGCCGGATCGTACCATATACGGTCATGCAGATTGTCATTGGTCTGATAATTGTAAGCAGTTTCACCAACAACAGTTCCCGGCAGATTCGCCGCGACCGATTCGGTGCGGATATCACCGGGAGAAGAATAAGCCACCTCGCCATCTTCACGCGCTAAACGAGCCGGTGCGGATTTGGCGCCTTTTTCCATAGCGGGTGAGAACTGTGTATCGACGGCATACAGCGCACCGACGAACAGAACGAAAGACAGAATGATTGTAGAAAGAACTTTCATCAGCCACCTCCTCAGGTTTTGGCCATTTTACAGAACGATAAAAATGAATTATTCAATAGTCATTTGCGTGTCGACATCTGCCGACACGCCTGGAAAATGAGTGTAAAGTTTGTTCAACCTTTTCCCAAATTCCGATATTTTCAGCATAACTAATTAGAAATATTTCGGCTAAAAATCAAGAAAAAAGTTTTTGAAACGGCGGTGATCGGTGGAATTATTTGTTTTTCACCTCGATTTTATTTATTTTTTGACTCGCATTTTCAATTATTGGATCACTGGTGCGAGCTGAACCTAAACCTATTGATTCTTCATATCCGGTAAAGATTATGAAATTACGAATTTGGATTCCGGCCGTCGTTTTGTTGCTGCTCTCCTGCAGCCGAGAACAGGCGCCCGTGGTGCGCGAATGGATTGAACTGAAAACCAAAGAAACCACACAACTGGAGAAAAAATTCAAAACCGCCGGACAGGGCGTCGGGCAGGTCAGCTGGTGGGCCGGGGGATATATATATGCCGGCGGCAGTTTCTCCATTGAATTGATCGATGTCAAAAAGCGTCAGACCATTTTAAAAAAGGAATATCGCTACGGCGACGTGACCAGCGGTAAAAGCGAGGCGCCGCGTTTTCATTGGTGGCACGCTGAAGAAAAGGATCGGATCATTCTGCAGGCGGGCAGGGTTTACAAAATGACATTAAAGACGACCAATCTCGGTCAACCCGGCGCCGGTTGGGGAATGTGGCTGTACACCATCGGCGAGGAACCCAAACGGAATCAATGAAGAGGAAGGATTATGCGTAATATCACCCTTTTGAATCTGATGGTGTTGTTCCTGGGATGCCAGAACCCGGACACGCTGGTCAACAAGGCGGACGGGACGATCTCCGGCAGAGTCCTTCCCGGTGAAGCCGCGGGTGTAAAAGGGGGTGATCACGGTCGTCGCCGCATCAACCAATGAACTGGACGTCATCGATTGGACGCACAAACGGGATATCCTCAATCAGTTCGGAGAGTATGAGATTGAGGAATTGGTCGGCGGAAAATATTATATTGCCGCCTATCTGGATATGAACGGCGACGGTCAGTTCAACCAAGGCGATTACTGGGGTGGATATGACGCCAACGGCGACGGCAGACTTGATCCGGTCACGCTCGACGGCGGCAAAAGGCTGGTGGTCGATATTGCATTCATCGGGAAGGTGTCTTGACCCGATCCCTTCGAGGGATCGGGTCAATGGGAGTTGCTTCCCAAGGTTCACGCAAAGCCGCAAAGAACGCAAAGAAGAATTGACTGTTTGATTCTTTGCGTCTTTTGCTGTATCATCGCAGCAGCGTCAATTTCTTGACCATCGGGCCGTTCGGCGTCTGCAGGCGGTAAAAATAGAGTCCGGTGGGCGCCGCATGACCCAAACGATCCCGACCATCCCAACGAATGGTATGAACGCCGGCCGGTGTCACCCCATTTTCGATCACAGCCACTTCCTGGCCCAAGGTATTCATGATCGACAGTCTGATCGTCATCTCCACGGGCAGAGAATATTGAAATTGCGTTTGCGCATTAAAGGGATTGGGATAGGCATCGAACAGCATGACTTCATCCGGGATCATTTCCTCCTCACGGCCAACCGCGGTGCGTATCGGCAGGATGGAAATATCATCAATAAACCACCCCGGACCGTTGATCGAAGCATCAGATCGCAAACGAAACCGCAACAGGACATTATCGTTGCCGGGGCCGGTGAGTTCATCGAGCGAAAACTCGGCCTGATAATATTTGAGCACCGATCCGGTGAGCGGCTCGGAGAGAGCGCTCCAAGTCTGCCCCGAGTCCCTGCTCGCTTCGACATATCCATAATCCCCTTCGCCGAACGCGAAAAAATGCCAAAGCGACAAAGTCGCCTGCGAAAGGCGGGAAAGATCCAATCCCTCCCGGAGGGTAATGATGACTTCCGCATCGGCAGGATAATTCACACCCTGTCCCGGACTCTCATGAATGGCGTTCTGACCGGTGCGGACGCGCTGTTTCTCCAATCCCCAGCCGCCGGGCTTTGTCTGCCAGGCATCCAGGCCGAATTCAAACCCTTCAAATCCCAAATTCATCTCATAGATCGGCGACATCCCGCGCAGGGAGAGCGCCGAACGCTCATTGATGGCGAACTGATACTTGAGAACATCGCCATAATTAAATTGACCGCGAATTCTCCCGCCAAATGTATCCACAGACAATGTCTCCAGCGGTAAACTATCCTTTGCAGCCG
>RPQV01000323.1 GCA_003818595.1 Calditrichota bacterium | reverse complement strand
TCCCACCAAACCGATAGCTTTGGCTGTCTGCTGCGAAACGACGCCGGTCTTTTCAAAGCGCGCAAGAACGGAAGGTGATGAAAAAAGTACTTCGGATGCCAAATCGACATCTTGCTCGATTTTTATTAGATTCGCCTTGATTTCGCCAATCAATCGATCATCAAGGTCAAAATTGACGCCGCCATATTCGATCATTCCACGGCCGAAACGGCTGCCGCAAATCGACAAAGATGTATTGATCACTTTGGTTCGCAGTGCGCCGAAAACAGCATTCCCCGTCAGATAGGCGATATCATTTGCCAATGCAGACAAGTCGCCTATGTGATTGCCGATGCGTTCCAGTTCAAGCATCAACGATCGGATCAACTGCGCCCGTCGCGAGATCAATATTCCTCGGAGTGCTTCCATGGCGGAGATAAACGCGGTCGTGTGACCAATGACCGTGTCGCCGGCAATGGATTCCGCCAAATGCAGCAAGTAAGAGGGTCGATGCTGATGGTGAATGAAAAGGCTTTCCACGCCTCGATGCTGAAAACCCAATTGAATTTCAAGATGATGGATGTCTTCGCCAAAGCAGGCGAAGCGGAAATGCCCCGGTTCTATAACACCCGCATGAATCGGTCCGACTCCCACCTCGTGAATCTGATCGCCCGCCATGTTGAAAAATGAGTACGGTTTTTCCTCCGTTGAAATCCCGGCAATACCGCGGCGAACCGGTTTCAACCACGGATGGCCTGCCGGTTCGATGCCATACTGTTCAAAAAATTCGCGTTCAAACATGTGGAAAGCGGGCATCAAAGGTGTCAAGGCTGCATAGCCTGAATTTGCAGTGAAATCCGTTTTCATGATCGAAAGCGTCGAGGCGGCGTCATCTGCCATAACCACATAAAGGTTGATTCGATCACGGACCGAGTCTCCAAAAAATTGAACGACACGTTTGCCGGTCGCCATATCTTCAACGAGTTTTTCTCTCAAATCGTCAATCGGAAGGCATGGAATATGTTCGATCGCTATCGGCTGCAGATTTTTGATCGTTGTCGAAGTCACTTGTTTTGTCCTTAGGGTTTCAAGAACTGAACGGCGTCCTGCAGGAAATTTAAAAAATAAGGCGGCAGATGAACTCCAATGCCTAATAATATCATCAGTAAAACCAGCTGCGGGATGAATGCTGAAGGAGAAAGCCTGGCAGAGGCAGTCGGCAGGGTGCCGGGTGAGCCGAATACCATGTTGAAAACTGTTCCTCCCATGCCGTAAAAAATGACGATGAGACACAGGAAAAATGGAATGATCAGCAAGGTCAAGTCTGCCTTAATAAAGGCGCTGATCAGCAAAAATTTACTCAAAAATATCGGAAAAGGCGGCATGCCGGCGAGTGCCAAAAACGAGATCAGCCAGAGCCAACCCGTAAGAGGTTGACTGAAAATCATCCCTTTCACCTGTTTGATTTGTTTGCTGCCGTAAAGAGACAGGATATTTCCCGATGTTAAGAAAAGACAGGTCTTGGATATCGAGTGCGCACAGGCGTGCAGGAAAGCGGCAAAAACACCTGGTCCCCCTAAAGCCAATCCAATAAAGAGCAGTCCCATGTTTTCTATCGAAGAGTAGGCGAGCATGCGTTTGTAGTTGCTGATCTGCAGCATAAATACGGCGCAGACAAAGAGTGACATAAAGCCTGTGAGCAGCAGCAATATGTTGGCGAAATTCTGCAGCTCGGCATACTTCATGATGTTGTAAACCCGCACAAGTCCTAAAAAAGCGGTGTTCAGCAGGGTGCCCGAAAGCAGAGCAGATACCGGGGATGGCGCTTCAGAGTGAGCGTCCGGCAACCAGGCATGGATGGGAGCGACGCCGATTTTCGTACCAAACCCGACAATGATAAAGGCAAAGGATAATTTGAGCCAAAATTGATTGCAGCCTGCAGCACCATGATAAAGATCGTTGAAAAAAAGCGTGCCGACATTTTTGCTGCCGATGGATAAAATGATGATGCCGACAAAAGCCAAGGCGATGCCGACGGAGCAGATATATATGTATTTCCATGCCGCTTCGAGCGAAGCTTTTCTTTGTTCAAAGTAGATCAGCAGGGCACTGGTCAATGTGGTGGCTTCGATGAAAACCCACAGGAGTGCCAGGTGATGTGCGGTCACAACGCCGATCATCGCACTCAGGAAAAACATCAACACCGAAACAAACAGGGTCTCCTGCTTGGCTGAAAAGTGATGTTCTTTAAAATAGGTGAGAGTATAAATGGTCGAACCAAAATATACCAGTGACATGATGGCTAAAAAATAAAAGGCCATAGCGTCAATGGAAAGATAGGAGGCAAGCCATCCGGGGAGCCCGTGGGCACGGTATCCCGACCACCAAACGAGTAGAGCCAAGACGTTGATCAGTGCCGAGCCGACGAGTGCAATTCGGTTCATCAGATGCGATCGCAGTGAAATGGCGGCAATTCCCAACACTATAGGGGATAGAATAATAATGCCCAGCATCGTTAATCCTTCAGCTCGGTGAGTATATCGATATGACTGCCATCATACATCGACTGGATTTTATTGAAAAAAATGACCAGGAGATAAATTCCGACAAAGAGGTCCAATAAAACTCCCAAATTGACCAACATGGGCATCTCACCGGCGACCGAAAGGGAGAGTAAAAAGATCCCGTTTTCCAGCATCATGTAGCATAGAATGTGAGTGATGATTCTCTTTCGGGTGACAATCAAAAAAAGGCTGGCTATGATCAGGGCGATGGAAACGCCGAAATAGAGGGGCAGTATCGTGGACTCTATGGATGCGGCCCAGTAAGCAACCAAAAAGCCAAACATAAAAATGAGTACGGAAAACAGCAGCGAATAGAACTGGGAAATATCGGGCTCCACTTCGCGGCCGATTTCATTTCGCCGGATGACGGTGAGTAAAAAGTATGGAATGAGGATCGCCTTGATCAGCAACGTCTCGACGACCAGAAAAGTCAGGTTGAGCCAATTCAATTCAGGAATGTTGGCGAGAACGAGGAAGAAGAGCAATAGACCTTGAAGGGAAAGCGTTTTGATATAGGCTTCGATACGGCCTGCAGCGAAAACATACAGCATTGTGGTGCCGAAGAGTATGAGGAGCACATCGGTCATTTAAATCCTCCTCGCAGAAAGAAAATGATAACTGCAAATGTCGTCAAAGAAAGCGCTGTCATGAGCAGAATGAACTGGGGAACATGAGACATCCGTAGACGAGCGGTGAGTGATTCAATGAGCCCGATGCCGATGGAGGCTGCGCTGAGCAACAGGAAGTAAAGGAGCAGACTCTCCTCACCGCCGAGTCCCTTGGGAATGATCAGGTTTGCCAAAAGTGTTACGATCAAAACCATTTTCAGACCCGAGGCATAGATCATGAACGCAAGGTCCGGGCCTGAATGATCTAAAATCATCACCTCGTGGATCATGGTCAATTCTAAATGCGTGTTGGGATCATCTATCGGCACGCGTGCACCTTCACTGAGCAGCATGATAAAGAGAGATACCAGACAAAGCGATTTGACCAGGATAGTATAACCGCTGGAATAGTTGAGGGCTGTAAAAATCAGCTCAAAAGAAGTCTGGCCGGTGATCAACGCCAGCGAGCCGATGAGGGTAAAAAAAGCAGGCTCGATGATGGTCGAAAACGTCACTTCTCGCGATGCTCCCATTCCTTCAAAACTGCTGCCGGTATCCAAGGCGCTGATGACCAGAAAAAACTTGGCCAATCCAAGAACAGCGGCGAATAAGACAAAATCGCCGGGGAAAGTGATGACTGCGCGTTGCTGCGGCATTGGCAACAGCAATGCCGCAAAGGTCATGGCCGCAATATTGATCGTCGCGCCACTTCGGAAAACAAAGGTCGTCGTGGTGCTGATAACCTGGCCTTTTTTCAGTAGTTTCAGGAACTCCCAAAAAGGTTGCAGCAGAGGCGCGCCGCGCCGACCGGCCCACATGGCTTTGACCCGGTTAATCAAGCCCAAAAAATAAAAAGGAGCTAAGAAGAGCAGCAAGAGATAAATGATTCGCAGCATTTAACGAACTCCGATGATCCAAATAACCAGAATTATGAGAAACAACAGACCATAAAGAATATACTGCTGCGTGCGACCGCTTTGAATCCAATTGAAAAGAGAAAAAAATTGACGAATCGTCTTGAGCAGGGGTTGAATTCCGGCTTGCTCAATTAAATCTTGACTCTCGCTTTCATGGGAGACCGATTGCGGGAAAAGTTCATCCGTTCCTTTGATGTCATGTTTTTGGGGGACGAGAAAAGCCGCAAGTTTTATAAAGGGTGCAGAATAAGAGTCTGGTGAATACTGCAGTCGTCCACTGTCCACTTGGTAACCGCAGTCCCATGTTTTAAATTTTGCAACCGATTTTCCCCGGAGCACAAGAAAGCGCAAAGCATAAAAACAGAGGATAAAGGCGGTGAAAATAATCATCGCTTGATTTACTGAAATCAAATTGGCATAAACTGTATTGATGGCGTCCAAATCTGCATGAGGGAGAAATTGCCGCAAAACAGATCGTGTCAATGGAAAAATGGTACTCGCTGCCAAGCCGATGAACAACATGGCTATTGAGAAGACTATTGCAGGTAAATGGAATAACGGCGAGCCTTCCTTTGGCAGCGGCTGCAGCGCTCTCCTCGGTTTGCCCAAAAAGCAAAAGCCGAAGACGCGCGTAAATGCCAGCATGGCAATAATACCGATTAATGCCAGACTGATCACCCCCAACATCAAGATCACGTTCAGCGAAACGTTTTCGTTAGTCAATCCACGTATTAATCCGATATAAAGGAGGAATTCGCTGATAAAACCGTTCAAGGGCGGCAGACCGCAAATGGCCAGCGAGCCGATGAGAAATAACAATGCCGAAAGGGGCATCTGATGCGCCAAACCGCCGAGTTTTCCGATGTCACGAGTGTGGGTATTCGAGTAAACAACGCCTGCGGTGTAAAATAAAAGGCTTTTATACAAAAAATGAT
>RPQV01000322.1 GCA_003818595.1 Calditrichota bacterium | reverse complement strand
GTCTGTTTTGATCCAAAATACGAACGGTCAGCGGTTGTCCCAAAATCTCGCCGACAGTTCCCGTCTGCTGATCACCGGAAACATAGGAAATTAAAGAGGCAATCCGCGGCGATTTGACGAATACGGGCGGGGCAATGGTGAGTGTCTGATCGCAACTCGTCCCTCTGGCCGCGTAAAATGATCCATCGCTGAATTGCGCCAGCAGATCGCATCCGTTTTCTCGACCCAAGCCAAAATGCAGCACCGGCGAAGATTGCGATATATGACCGCCGCCCGCCTGCAGTTCCTGATAGCCGAGCAAATAGTCGGGATCATTAAAATGACCCGGTCGATAAAGCCAAATCTTGGTACCATATCCCACCGCTGAACCCGCCGGCCCGTGAACAACAATTTTGAGATAATGGTTGCCATTATCGAGATTGTTGCGTAAAAAAACATTCAGCATATCAGACCGCATCATGATGATGTCCTGATCGCCATCATCATCGTCATCGATCAAAGCGGCGCCGCGGATGTCGCCGCCGTGAACTTGCGCACCGCTTTCTTCCACGCTGCTGAACTTCCAATCACCCAGATTAAGATAAAGAATGCTATAATCCTTTTCCTGGGTTGCCAGAATATCATGATCTCCATCATTATCAAAATCAGAGGTGAGGAGGGAATAACCGTCCATCGGCAATCCGGATTCGCGCCGATTGAATTTACCATTGCCTTGATTCTCGAAAAATACGATGGTGGGTGAGGAATCAGTTGTCGAAGCCGTACAGCCAAGCAGCAGATCGAGATCACCATCATTATCCATATCGGACCAAACCACCGAGTTTGTTGAGGCGACAAATTCAAGCCCGGCAGCTTTCGTACCGTCACTGAATCTGCCGCTGCCATCGTTTATGAATAATTTGATGGAGGCGTTTCGCTTGGCAATCACCAAATCGACATCTCCATCCTGATCAAAATCTGCGGCGCCGGCGCTCATACTGGGGATGTTTGGCTCATCCACGTCATCAGCGCCCCGATTCTGCAGGGAAAAATGGCCCGATCCATCATTGATATAGAGTTCATTTTTCTCGCGCGAATTGACGGCATAAAGATCCATATCACCGTCATTTTCAACATCCAGCGTCGCCAAACCGGTGGTCACCCGATTGAGGTCAGCGATGCCTGCGGAAGATGTGATATCGCGGAAATCATTTCCATTGAGGTTTTCGTACAGTCGGTTTCGGGCTGATGAATTGCCGTTAAAGAGATCAAGATCGCCGTCATGATCAATATCGACAAAAAGGACGCCCCGACTGGCGCCGATATCGGCAACATGCATTTTTTCAGTAACGTCGGCGAAGATGCTGCCGTCCGAGGGCATATAGAGAGTTTCGCCCGCCTGCGGCCAATTGGAATTGGTGCGGCTGGTATAGATTTCATCAGCGCCGTCTCCATTGATGTCGGCCACGGCAATGCCCTGATTCTCGAAATGGTGATCATTGCCGGCAATGCCGGCATACCAGGTGCTATCGGTGAACCACTGTTCCTCACCAGTGAGTATAGTTTGGACAAGGTCAAACAATGTTTCGCCCATGAGGTTGTGACCGGCGGTGTTCGGATGAAGGGTGTCGACCATTAATGCTTTATAGCCCTCTTCAACCAAGTCCGGCCATTCGCGAAAGCGGCCAAAATGGTCACACAGAAATACCGGTTCATTCTCACCGGTAATGCGTCCGTTGCGAAAATCATTCACCAATCGCGCTGTTTCGGCAATAAACTCGACGCAGACACTGTCCTGGTACTTGATGGGGATAATGAGCGAAACGATAATTTGCTGCAGATCACTCCCTTTGTTGCCGTTGTGCCAATTCAGGAGATAGTGAATGAGCGTCGCCATTTCACCACTTTGGGTATTGTCAAAACGGCTTCCCTCTCCATAGGGAGAAATTGGAAAACCGGTTTCGCTGTTCAGGTCGTTGGTGCCGATATGAAGGGACACGATATTGGGACGATAATTGTTCATCGCATTGGTTACATCCATGCGGCCGCGGGCGTTCGGCGTCATATTCGCGGGATAGAAATCATTGATTTTCATGCTGCCCTGAAAATGACCCTCGTAGGGAGGATCGCCATACGTACCGACGAAATCGACCGACAGTCCGGCCGCCGCCAAAAGATCATAGAGTGTCTTACGATAGCCGATCATATCATCGGCGTACTTGCCGTAAGTAATAGAATCGCCGATCGGCATGAGGCGGGTATTGGGACTCAAATTAATCTGCGATACAAAAAAATCAATGGAGAGATCTTGGGTCACACCCGGTCCAGTCAAAGAGACCGAAAAGGAAGATGAATAGAGGCCGTCAAAACGGAATTCCAAGGTTCCGTCTGCTGCAAAATGTCCCCCTGACATTTCTCTCTCGCTGTGAGCCGAAGCATCCATGATATGCAGAACGGCGCTTATAGAA
This sequence comes from Calditrichota bacterium, assembly GCA_003818595.1. Taxonomy (GTDB): domain Bacteria; phylum Zhuqueibacterota; class Zhuqueibacteria; order Residuimicrobiales; family Krinioviventaceae; genus Fontimicrobium. The sequence continues at coordinate 2,567 of RPQV01000322.1, read as the reverse complement.
TCCGCAGCGACTGTGTAGCTCGGCGATAATTGCAGAGAGATACTGTTGACAAGACGGGGAGCGCCGGGAAGGATTTTGAAAATCTCCAGTGTATCCTTCTCACTCGTCAGCATTTTACGGTGCTGCAGTCTTAATCCTGCATCTAAAGGTTGAATGATCGTAAATTCATCCGCCTCCACTCGTCGGGGGAGAGGATCATTGGCTATAAACTGTTCGGATTCTGCACCCAGCAGAATTGTTGCAACCGAGGAAAAGAATAAATACTTGAACAATAAACGATGCAAAATTGACTCCAGAGATTATAAATTGCTGTTAATAATACCAAAAGGAGAACCTGCTGCGTAAGTTGGTCATCAGCGAATAGCAAGTTCTGAACCACCCGGCCGCCGCCTGAAAAGGTGCTTTTCTCTATGGTTTTCTTATTCTTAGCGCAGGGAATTTGTCTTGACAATCGCAGCGATATTTTTTATATTTGTAGCCTCTATTGAGGAGCAGACAACGGTGTGATCTGTTCAAATTTGAGTTTTGAGGGAGAGCGGAGAGACTGATGAAAAAGTCGCAGTCGCCACCAGGACCATCTTCCCTGATGCATCGTGATCGGCTCTCTCTGGTGGGCATGACATTCCATGCTCATCATGGCTATGAGGAGCACGAGATCACCAACGGTCAGCGATTCGAAGTGGATGTCGAAATGATTCTCGACATCACTCAAGCCGCGACGACTGATCTTCTGAGCGATGCCGTTGATTACAGACGCGTGTACCAACAGATTCAAGATATTGTTCTAAAACAACGCTTTTATCTCATTGAGACGTTGAGCCTGCGTGTCGCCACGACGATTCTCGAGAATTTCCCCGTCGCCGAGGTGACAGTGCGTGTGCGCAAGCCTGTTGCACCGCTGGGTGGCCTGGCGAACGGAACTCAGGTCGAAATCACGCGCAAAAAAACGTGACCTCACGTGTTTATATCGGCTTTGGCGCCAATTTGGGAGATCGCCTGCACAATATCGTGACCGCGCTCAATCGACTCAAACAATGTGCAGGTCTGAAACTTTTATCGATCTCCAGCATATATGAAACAGAACCTGTCGGTTGCCCAAATCAGGCGGATTATCTGAATGGTGCAGCGTGTTTTAAGACCGAGCTGCCGTCGGTGCAGATTTTAACCTGTTGTCAACAGGTGGAGGCCTTGGGCGGTCGGATTCGGGAAGGGCATTGGCAGGCGCGAACGATTGATTTGGACATACTGATCTACGATCAAGAGATCATTCGCTCGGAAAATTTAACCATTCCGCATCCGCTATTGGCAAAGCGACGATTTGTTCTGACGCCTTTGGCTGAGATGGCTCCGAACTTGATGGTTCCGGGCATCAATCGATCCATTCAAGAGTTATTGACCTTTGTCCAGGATGACAGCCGAGTGAAACTTTATTTGACTTTAGCAAAACTGTTGGACAAGCTGAGTGAGGTTTAGGCGTGGGTGAACCGAAATATATCTGTGTAGAAGGTGTTATCGGCGTCGGCAAGACCAGCCTAACCAACTTGCTGGCCGAATATCTGGATGCCAAAGTCATTTACGAACAACCCGACGAAAATCCTTTTCTGAATGATTTTTATCGAGAACCTCGCCGTTTTGCTTTTCAAACGCAGTTGTTTTTCCTCCTCAGTCGATATCGGCAGCAGCAGGAGAGTTTTCAAACTGAACTGTTCCACAAGTACACGATTTCCGATTATCTTTTTGCCAAAGACCGTATTTTTGCGCACTTGAACCTGGAAGACCGAGAATTATATCTTTACGACCGCATAGCTTCATTGTTGGAACGCGAAATCCCCAAACCCGACCTTGTTGTTTATCTGCAATCTTCTCCTGAGCGGCTGATGGCGAATATCCGCAAACGCAGCCGCAGTTACGAGAAGAACATGTCGGAAGAGTATATCCGCTCCCTGAACGAAGCCTACAACCGTTTTTTCTTCCATTATAATGAAACACCGTTGCTGGTGATCAACAGCACGCTCATCGATTTTGTCAACAATGAGCATGATTTCCAGGAACTTGTCAAACAGATCATGCGTTCCCATTCCGGCATCGAATATTTCTCGCCGGCGTGATCGAATGGGTGATGAATATCGGCTGTTCAGGTAAAATGATCTCAACAAAGACTTTAAGGTAATATGATGATGAAATTACTTTTATTTGGTGCTGCAATTTATTTTCTTACCCGACTCGTGGGCGGGCTGTTAAAGCCGCCTCCTCCCAAAGTTGAAATTCATGGCGAATCTAAAAATAATCCGCTGGATCTGACCAATGTCGATGTAGAGGATGTACCATTTAAAGAAGTCAAGAAATAGTCAGGTAAATGATCCATTACGGCCTATGATCGAAACATCCTTAAACGCCCCCAATCTCGCTTCCCTTGTTCAGGAACTTGAAAAGTATCGGCAACAGCATCAGCGTCTTCAGCTTTTATTCAATATCACCCGCAACATTACGCGCGAACTCGCCATTGACAATCTGCTCCTGCGCATCATGGATGAGGTTAAAAATGTGCTCAATTGCGACCGTTGCTC
>RPQV01000321.1 GCA_003818595.1 Calditrichota bacterium | reverse complement strand
CGGAATTAGATTATGAATTCTGGTTGGGACCGGCGCCTTATGCTCCCTATGCCATTGAAAGAGTACACAAGAATTGGCGTTGGCATCTGGATTATGGCGGCGGCCAAATCATGGATTGGGTTGGGCATCATAACGATATTGCCCACTGGGGACTGGGTTTTGATAAAACGGGACCCGTTCAGGTACAAGGAGTTGGCGAATATCCGCGCAATGAATTTCGTGACACGGCAACCAAGTATTGGGTGGAATGTCAGTATGCCCAAGGTGTGAAAACAATTTTAGCCGGAGGTTATCCGGAAATTCAATCCGGTACCACATGGATAGGTGATTTGGGTTGGATCCATGTGGAACGTGGTGGAGTGATTGAAGCTGAGCCGAAATCAATTCTGGATGAGAAAATAGGCGCAGAGGAGATTCATCTTTATCAATCCCCTGGTCATATCCGCAATTTTCTTGACTGCGTGAAAACGAGGGAGCAGACTCTAACACCCGCTGAAACGGCGCATCGTTCGGCTACTCCAGGACATTTAGGCCAAATCGCCATGCTTCTAGGACGCAAGCTATCCTTTGATCCGGAAAAGGAACAGATCATCAATGATGAAACAGCATCACGGATGTTGAGTCGTCCTTATCGGGCGCCTTGGACCCTTTAACCATATTGGGATGGCTATGAAACGCTGGTTTCTCTTTGCATCGATTTTTATGTTCTTTTTACCGTGCTGTTCAAAAAAAGCGGGCGACCTGCCGATTACACCGCCTGCTGAAAAACGAATATCCGCGGTATGTATCGTGGATGATGCGATTGTCCGGGACCAGCCTAATTTATCGGGTAAACGTTTGACCTCGGCTTCACTTGGAGAACAAATCATTTGGTTGGGAGTTTCTGAGACCGACACAAGCAAGGAATCACGGGAATACTATCAAATTGAATTATCAGACAGCACCAGAGGATGGATAACTGCATTTGCCGTGCAAGCCAATGCTGCTCCTGGGATCATTGTTGAACAAACCAATCTTTACCGCCGTCCTGACCTCCTGACGCTGACGGAACAAAATTTGGAAGAAATGGATTTTGTCGCAGTTCTCGCAACCGATTCGGATTGGCTGCAAATCGTCGGCGAAAATCGCCGACAAAACGGATGGATTCGCCGCGTTTCGGTCTCTCTTCGGCCGGAGGACATCGCGGTAGGCGTCCTCACGCAAAAAGCCAAAAGAATCAAAGATCACCAAAAGCGGGAAAAATCGTTGATCGCTATCGTCGAAAATCCGTCGTTTGCCAATTCAGTCTTCATTTCTCATTTAATTGAGTTGTTAAATGATATGAAAGAGAATGACTAAAAAGTCGTCATCATTACCGAAATGAGGGTCATCTGAATGAAACGTAGAGAATTTGTCCAAAAATCCCTTTTGACCACAGCCGCCACCATAATTCCATCGCACGTATTAGGGCGCCAAGGGGCGACAGCACCCAGTGATCAAATCGTCATGGGCTGTATCGGCGTCGGCAGCATGGGTAGCGGTCATGTACGCTCTTTTCTGGGCCAAGATGACGTCAGAATCATCGCCGTCTGCGATGTCCGTGAAGAACATCGACAACGCGCTAAAAGCCTGGTTGATGAGAAATATGGTAATCAAGACTGTCGCTCTTACTCTGATTATCGCGAACTTGTATCCTCTCCGGAGATCGACGCCGTGATGATCGCCACACCGGATAATTGGCATGCCCTTATTGGAGTGGAGGCCGCACGCCATCGAAAGGACATGTATTATGAAAAACCACTCAGTCTCAGCATCGCCGAGAGCAAGGCGGTACGAGATGTAGTCAAACAATATAATGTCGTATTCCAATTCGGCACTCAACAGCGCTCTGACCAAACATTTCGTCATGCACTTGAACTCGTGCGCAATCACAAAATCGGCGAACTCACGGCAGTAAAAATTGGCTCGGCGGGTTATCAGCAAATTCCCAGACAGGAAGAGCAACCCGTTCCTCCCGGATTTGATTATGATCGATGGTTGGGGCCGGCGCCATGGGCGCCTTATACCTTTGAAAGGTGTACGCGCAATTGGACGCTGCTTTCTGATTACTCATTGGGATGTGTCAGCGGAGCGTGGGGTATCCACTCTGTTGATATGGTTCAATGGGCAAATCGCTCCGACGATGCTGCGCCAATCACCACAGCAGGTACAGGTTATTTTCCAACAAATGGATTTTATGACACGGCTCAGCGATTTGATGTTGACCATACCTATCAGAATGGACTCAAATTGCGTCATATGGATATGAGTACAGCCACCAAGACAGCATGGCAGTTTGGCTTATTTTGGATGGCGATTCTATTTGAAGGGACTGAAGGGTGGATTTATGTCGGTCGTGGTTTTATGGATGCACAACCCAAATCTTTATTAAATTTAACAATCAGCAGCGACGAAGACCATCTGCCGGTGAGCAATAATCATCATCGTAACTTTCTCGACTGTGTAAAAAGCCGAAAAACACCCATCAGTAATATTGAATCGGCTTTTTATTCGGATATTGCTTGTCATCAAGCCCACATTGCCATGAAATTAGGACGCACATGTACATGGGATAATCGTTTGGAGAAATTCGTCAATGACGACCAAGCCAACCGTATGATGACAAGGACAATGCGGAGCCCCTATCATTTATAAAACCGGCAGAACCGCTGTTTTTATGAACGCAAAACCTTATGGAATAGGGACAAAGCGCTCCAAATTTTGAATCAGTTCTCATCTAAAGGAGCCGTTTTATGCACATCGTCAACAAACTCTATGCGCAAATAACAACCGTAGGCTGCCTATTGTTACTGACAGTTTCTGTCTTGTTTGCGCAAATATCTGAGACAGAGAAGGCCGCTATTGAACAAGCCGCGCCCACCCAAGCACCTGCACAGCCGCAGAAAATGCGAAAAATCCTCGTCATGAATCTTAATATGCGCAATAAAACGGAGACAAAAGGACACCCGTCAACGATCTGCGGGAATTATGCACTCAAACTCATGGGCGAGCGAACAGGCGCCTTTCAGATAACATTGAGCAACGATACTCTGATGTTTAAAAAGGAAAATCTGAGTCAATTCGATGCATTATGTTTCCTGAATACTGCCGGAGTCTTGTGTCAAGATCCTGAATTGAGGATGAATATATTGGATTTTGTTTCATCAGGAGGAGGGTTTATTGGCATCCATGCTGCCGCAGCTACGTTTGTTCAATGGCCGGAATATTGGCAATTCCCGGCTTTCGGACAGATGCTCGGCGCTTATGAGGATGGAGGGCATCCTTGGAAGCCGGATGAGACCATTTATCTTCAGATCGAAGATAAGAATCATCCCCTGACAGAAATGTTCCCGGAAGATTCTTTTCCCATTCAGGATGAAGTGTTCCAATTTCGTGCACCCTATACGAGGGATTTGCTGCATATATTATTAACGATCGATACACAAAAAACAGATATGAGTCCGGCAAGAAGGTTTTTGCCTGAGCGATATCATGATCAGGATTTTGCCATGAGCTGGATACGTACGTATGGAAAAGGTCGGGTGTTTTACACCAGTCTTGGCCATAACGCGCATATTTACTGGAATGAAGCCGTTTTAAAACACATATTATCCGGAATTCAATTTGCACTCGGCGATTTAGAGGCGGATGCTCGTCCGAGTTCGACATTGCGATCATTTAACGGAGAAAAATGACTATGCAGAGACGTGAATTCTTAAAAAAGAGCAGTTCTCTTGCCGCTGCCATTGCTGCACCGCTGATTGTGCCCGCAACAGCCTTGGGAAAAAACGGTGCCATGCCGGCCAACGATCGCATCGTGATAGGCTGTATCGGCCTGGGAGGTCAGGGAACCTATAATATGCGGGCGTTCATAAATCAGCCCGACACCGAAATCATTGCCTTGTGCGACGTTGATGAAGGAGTCAGTGAATATGACATGCTTTATCAGGAACCTGGGAAAAAAAGTGCCGGATTAAAGCCGGCCGTTGAAAAAGCCGTTGCCTATTATGCAGAAAAGGGTCTCACAGTTTCGCCCTCTCGCTTTAGCCAGTATACTGATTTTCGCGAGTTGTTGGCGCGCGGGGACATTGATGCAGTAACAGTTTGCACGCCCGACCATTGGCATGGCCTCATCTCGATTGCCGCAGCCAAAGCCGGAAAGGATATTTACTGTGAAAAACCGCTGGTGAATTCAGTGGCTGAAGGGCGAGTCGTTTGTGAGACAGTCAGGAGATATCGTCGAGTTCTGCAAACGGGAAGCCATGAGCGGTCAAACGATAGTGTACGATTTGCCTGGGAATTGGTCAAAAACGGTCGCATAGGCAAATTGCAGTCAATTCAAGTGAATTTACCGAATTCTGATAGTCAACATATGACACTCCGTCAGGATCAGGGACCCCACCCGATCAAGCCGGTGCCAAAGGGTTTTCATTATGATTTTTGGCTCGGACCGGCTGCATGGGCATCCTATACGCCGAAACGAACTCACTTCTGGTGGCGCTACATCCTCGAAACCGGCGGTGGTGAAATGACAGATCGAGGAGCTCACATCATCGGTCTGGCACAGTTTATCAATGAGGCAGATGATTCGGGACCCATTAAATTTGTAGCGGAAGGCAGTCAAGTGACCAGTCCATTGTTTGACTGCTTTATTGAATATGCGTTCGAATGCACCTACAAAAACGGTGTTAAACTCATCGGCACCAGTCAGGGTGATCGCGGATTAAAACTGATCGGCAGCGACGGCTGGATTTTTATCTATATTCATGGGGGTCGATTGGAAGCTTCTCATCCCTCGATTTTACGGGATTTTATCGGACCGAACGAGATTCATACGGAGCGTAGTCCAGGTCATCACCGTAATTTTCTGGACAGCGTCAAGAGTCGTCGTCGCCCAATCGCCCACGAGGAAATAGGTCATCGAACAGCAACGATTTGCCATCTCCTCAACATTGCCATGCTGCTCAAAAAACCAATTGATTGGGATCCGCAAGAGG
>RPQV01000320.1 GCA_003818595.1 Calditrichota bacterium | reverse complement strand
CTTCCATCGCCTGCTGCAGGCTCGTGCATGTCAGGCCGGGAGGAAGTGACTGAACGGAAGAAAGGGCAGATGCTAAATGTCCATTCAGGAAAACCAGACGACCAATGCTCTCTCGATTGATGAATGGCTCAATATCCTGAACGGTGACTTGGGGTTGCTCCGAAGACCGGGAAGGGATGAATTCAGTTTTTCTGAGGGGAGAGACATCGGTAAACCGCCACTCTTCTTCGCGCTGAGAAGGAAAACCATTTTCTCCGAACCATGCGATGGCGTTCTTTCGAGTTCCTGAAATGTCAGCCAGCTGTTCTCCAGGCAGTTCTTTTTCTAATTGTTGATATAGACTGGTGAAGTAATTGATTTCCTGTTTTTCCATTTTCATGAATTCGTCGCCTCTTCAATCTTTGGTTTCGTTGGATTCTTTGATCCAGTCATATCCATAATCCTCGAGATGGAGCGCCAAGTCTTTGTCGCCGGAACGAACTATTTTGCCCTGATAAAGTACATGTACAAAGTCGGGAACAATATAATTCAACAACCGCTGATAATGGGTGATGACGATGAACGCATTGTTCTCATGACGCAGCATGTTCACCCCATTGGCGACAATTTTAAGGGCGTCGATGTCAAGGCCTGAATCCGTCTCATCGAGGACTGCCAATCTGGGCTCCAAAACAGCCATCTGCAGAACCTCATTTCGTTTTTTTTCACCGCCCGAAAAACCTTCGTTCACCGAACGCTTGAGAAATTTTTCATCCATTTCCACCATTTTCAGCTTTTCACGAATCAGCTGAAGGAATTTTACTGAACTGATACTTTCCTTGCCGTGATGCTTGCGGATTTCGTTCAAAGCCGTGCGCAAAAAGTAGCTGGTATTCACGCCGGGAATTTCGACGGGGTATTGGAAAGCCAGAAACAAGCCTTCGCGGGCGCGCTCCTCGGGCGCCAGCTCCAATAAATCTTTTCCATCGTATAGGACAGTGCCTTGAGTCACATCATAGCCTTCTCTTCCGGATAACACTGCGGCCAGGGTGCTCTTGCCGCTGCCGTTCGGTCCCATAATAGCATGTACCTGACCGGCTTGGACTTCAAGGTTAATGCCCTTTAGAATTTCATGCCCTTCGACTGAGGCGTACAAATTTTTAATCGATAACATCAAAATCTCCGTTATATTGTAAGTCATTTCAAACGATTGAGCTATTCGGATAAAACGCTATTATCCGACGCTGCCCTCAAGGCTGACACCTAACAATTTTTGTGCCTCTACCGCAAATTCCATCGGCAGTTCGCCTAGAACTTGTTTACAGAAACCGTTGACAATCATCGACACGGCATCCTCTGTAGAGATGCCGCGTTGGTTCAAATAAAAGATCTGATCTTCTCCAATTTTTGAAGTCGTTGCTTCATGCTCAACTTGCGCTGTACTGTTTTTAACTTCGATGTACGGAAAAGTGTGCGCGCCACATTTGTCGCCGATCAACAGCGAGTCGCACTGGGAAAAATTACGCGCATGGGTTGCACTCTTGAGAATTTTTACCTGACCGCGGTAACTGTTTTGACCAAATCCGGCGGAAATTCCTTTCGAAACAATCGTGCTGCTGGTATTTTTGCCGATGTGAATCATCTTGGTACCTGTATCCGCTTGTTGAAAATGGTTGGTCAGAGCGACCGAATAGAATTCGCCGACCGAATGATCTCCTTGAAGTATACAGCCGGGATATTTCCAGGTAATTGCCGAGCCGGTTTCAACCTGAGTCCATGATATCTTTGAATGGACACCCTTGCACAACCCGCGTTTGGTCACGAAATTATAGATACCACCCTTGCCCTGTTTATCGCCGGGATACCAGTTTTGCACTGTCGAGTACTTGATCTGGGCATTATCCATCGCAATCAGTTCTACGACTGCAGCATGAAGCTGATTTTCGTCGCGCATCGGAGCGGTGCAGCCTTCGAGATAACTCACATAAGCGCCTTCCTCGGCGATGATCAGCGTCCTTTCGAATTGCCCGGTGAATTGTGCATTGATGCGGAAATAGGTTGACAATTCCATGGGGCAGCGAACGCCTTTGGGAATATAAATGAACGATCCATCGCTGAAAACTGCCGAGTTGAGTGCCGCATAAAAATTGTCGCCGGCAGGCACAACGCTGCCCAGAAAAGTTTTTATCAGCTCTGGATGCTCGCGCACCGCTTCCGAAAAGGAACAAAAGATGATGCCCAGATCAGCTAATTTGCCTTTGAAAGTGGTCGCCACTGAAACGCTGTCTAATACAGCATCTACCGCCACACCGGTCAGCTTTTCCTGCTCATGAATGGGGATACCCAATTTAGTATACATCTCGAGAATCGCGGGATCAATCTCATCAAGATTTTTGGGGGAAGATGCTTTTTTCGGCGCTGAATAATAGACGATATCCTGATAATTGATCGGATCAAACTTGACATTTGCCCAACGAGGCTCTTCCATTTTTTGCCAGTGCGCAAAGGCCTTCAAACGCCACTCCAACATCCACAGCGGCTCTAATTTTTTTTGTGAAAGAATACGTATTGTCTCTTCATTCAAGCCCTTGGCAATGCTCTCGCTTTCAATCTCCGAGACAAAACCGTATTTGTATTCTTGGTTGGTAAAATGTTCCAACATTTCTAAATCTTCAGGCATAAGAACTCCTCGTTTTCCTACGACGCCGCAACGTCGGCAAGCGTAACACTATGTAGATAACTCGTTAGCTGCTTCTGCAACGGATTCAAACTGTTTTTCAACGTGCAGAAATCGTCTCGTTGACATGAATACCGAGATTCGTTGCATTCGATGATATGAATTGGTCCCTCAATGGCCTCGATCATCTGCGCCAGCGTGATTTCTTCGGCTTTTCGTCCTAACGCATAACCACCGTGCGCCCCCTGCAATGATAGGATAAGCTGGTGTCTGGTCAGCTGCTGAAGTATTTTAGCCAGCAAAGAGTGAGGGATCAATTTGTTTTCTGCAATCTCCTTCGCTGTCGCGACTTGTCCTTTGTCCAATGAAGCGATGTGCTGCAGCGCCATCAAAGCGTATTCGGTTTTCTTACTCAGTTTGAACATAATCTATTTTATATCGGACTAATTTAGTCTTATTTTGTTGTGTTTAACAACAGCGGAGATTGAGCAGTTATTCCAATAAAGCCGGCTCGATGAATATTTGTCAAGACATTCTTGATGGGCACGACTTGCTGCAGCGATTCGTCAAACCGTTGATTGCTCATTCCAGTACGTGCTCCATCCATCGCCGCGAGCAGGGCGTTTTGTGGGTTTGATGTCAACATAAAGTATGGTTTCAGCCTCGCAGCCATAGGGACCTTGCACTATTTCCTCGCCGGTCGGCCCGATCACCAAAGAACTACCAATGCATTTTCGACCAGCCCAGGGTCCGGCAGTCATCGCTCCGACGTTGCTCACGGCGATAATCCACATCGAGAATTCTTTCGCCACGGGTATAAACGCTTTGCGCCACAAGTCGCCATAGGGAGATTTAAGATTGTCATGGTCGGCAGCGACCGCCCAGGCGCTGGGGCACAGAATCACATCCGCTCCCATATAACCGAGCGCGCGACTGATGACGCTGTCTTTGGCAAATCCATCAGCACAGATCATGAGGCCTAGATCACCTAACTCAGTCGAAACTACGCCGAGACGATTGCCTTGTCCATAATAGGGATGGCCAATGACTAACTCATTTAGCTTTCGATGTTTGGTCAAAACTCTGCCATCTGGATGGATGATGATCGCTGAATTATAGACAGCATTCCCATCGCGTTCCGATAATCCGGCGCAGATAAAGACTTTATGGCGTCCCGCAACGTGAATTAATCTCGCCGCGGGTTCGCCGTCCGGAATTGGTTCTGCTTCAGTCAGGCATGAGGGATGCGTCCACCCCAAGTCCATCAATTCCGGTAACAGGATGAGCTCGGCTCCGTGATCTACTGCCTGAGCAATCAAGTCTTCTACATGATTCAGATTCTGGCGTTTGTTGCCCCCTACGATATGCATTTGTATTAAAGCGATCTTGAAACTCAACGATATTCTCCTTTGGCTTTATGAAATGCGAACTATTAAAGGCGTTGTTCGTCTGTCCCAATAATTTTTTTAAATTTACTTGTTTCTAGCGGAGAAAGATAGTATCTTTTTTTAATGGATCATCATTATTGACCATTGCGCAGCTATGGTTCAGCGATAATCATGATTTAGCCCATGTGGTCTGTCGTGCATATTGCTTTTTTTCGATTTTATGAAGAGTTGAATTTTTTCCTGCCGCCAGATCAACGAAAGGTTGAAATAGCCTACTCCTTTGATGGCCATCCTGCCATCAAGGATGCGATCGAGGCTCTCGGCATTCCTCATACTGAAGTAGAAGTCATTTTGGTGAATGGCAAATCGGTGTCCTTTGATTATCAAATCCGGGACGGTGATCGTGTCTCTGTGTATCCGATGTTCGAGAGCCTGGATCTATCATCGGTCATTTTGTTGCGGGAAAAACCATTAAGATCTCCGAAATTCATCTGTGATGTTCATCTTGGCAAGCTGGCGACTTTGCTGCGTCTTCTTGGTTTTGATACGATCTATCGAAATGACCTTGAGGATGATGAGATTATTCAAACTTCGTTATCTGACCATCGCGTTATTTTGACCTGCGACCGCGGCATTCTCAAACACAGCGTTGTCACCCATGGTTATTGTCTGCGTTCAAGAAAAGCGTTGGAACAAGCCACAGAGGTTTTGAATCGTTTTGATCTGTATAACTTGGCTCAACCATTTAGTCGTTGCACTGTATGCAATGGCGAGTTGAAATCCATTGATAAAGGGGCGATTCATTCCCAATTACCGGCCAGGGCGGCGCAATATTATCATGAATTCAACCAATGTGCAGGTTGCAGCCGCATTTATTGGCGTGGAAGTCATTTTGAGAGGATTTCGCTTAAATTAAAGCGTCTACTGGACAGATCAAAATCAGTTGATGAAGAGTGATGGCGTTCGGCGAACGT
>RPQV01000319.1 GCA_003818595.1 Calditrichota bacterium | reverse complement strand
GGGAATCTGCTGGAGATAATTTCCCGACCAGGTTCCCTCATTCTGCCAGCAGCTGTCATTCAACTTGCCGTCGATTTGCGGCGGCTGGGACTGCAGCCGCACAGTGGTATAAATCCGTTTTCCCTGGGCATTTCTATGCATGGTTGTGTCAATGGACGATGACTGGGCGTAAAGAGATATCCCGCCACCCAACGTGTTGGCCAGAACGGTACAGAGGAGAAGTATTTTTTTCATGAGGTCCATCCGAAGGCGTGCAAAAGGTAAAGTCATTCAGGTTTGACAGCAAATTACTAAAATCTGATGAATCATCAACGTAAAGAATCGTAAAAAAATAGAGCCGACGGGAACGAAGGTGTCTCAATCAAAAAATTTCACGCAGAGGCGCAGAGGCAGCAGAGCATGATAAATAGTCTCATGATTTAAAACCGACTTCCTTTTATGTCATTTTGAAACGTCAGCGGGGAATCTTTTGAGGAGCGCTCAAGATTTCTCCTCGCTGCGCTCGTCGAAATGACAAAAAATGCCGGGATTGAGCCGGCAAGCAGACTGATCCCGCACAAATACATCAAGGCGCAAAGAATCAACCGGACGATTCCTCCGCGTACCTCTGCGTCCTCCGCGCCTCTGCGTTAGTTTGGTATAGAACTTTGCAATGGAAGTTGGATCTGATCTGCGTGAATTTACAGCACTATCTATATAAAAAGCTATATTTTATCGTCGATTCAGATATATCGTGCTTTTTTTTCTGCCCCGTATCTACCGTCATAGCTCCAATGGCAATCCAATCAGGAACGAATCGGGATCAAACGGACGGGACCAACCAAGCCGGCGGATACCAATCCCGTGCGCTTTCTGCGTTCGAGCCAATAGCTCACTTCTGCTCTGTCCTGCAGAGTCTGCATATAATTGAACAGCGTCGTGGTGACGGTGATGGTGAGTTGGTTTTTCTTTTTCAGGAACGCGGAAGGGATACGCAGAGGCTTTTTCCCCCACCAGCGCACCCCGAGGGGATGATCATTGAGACTCACTTGCGCAATGTCGAACACCTGCCCAAGGTCCAGCAACATCTCCCCACGCTCCTTAACTCGGAATGTTGTCGAATAGATCGCCTGTCCTGAAAATGTATTGAGCTGCTCATCCTGGGAAAAGTCAATCAATTCAAACCGGGTTCGCGAGGAGGCGGCGCCGTCCACATGAACGAGATTGACCTCCCAAGCACCCGTGAGGGTGATAGCCGCTGCTTCGTCGATAGATTTTTGTTGCGGAAGCGTTTGGTCGCCTGCCTCGGATTCAAAGACCAACAATAGCGATTCAAGAGGGGAGATCGAGAGCGGAGGCATCGCACCGGCCAATGCAAACGGTGTTTTCTCGCCGGTCTCCGCATCCCAGCGCCAGACGGTTTTATCTTTGATCGGAAAGTCAGCCTGAAAATCAAGGGTCTCTTGACGATGAGCATTACAGAAGAAATAGATATCGCGCTCTTCGCGTACATGATGGGTCACGAATAGACGGCTGTGCGGATGAGAGATTGTCACCTCCGGCCTGACGCCCATCGCTTTCATTTTTTCCCCAATCCACGCCGTCAGATCGCGCCGTGAATCATAAACCACCCGACGGACCTTTTGCGGAAATTGCTGCAGCACTCTGCTGCACATCTCCTGCACCTGCAGGTCTTGTTCAGCGCTGTTCAGCAAACGAGCGGATCGACAAGGTGTTTTGTTGATGAACAGGATTTTCCCCCCGGCTGTCGCCCAATCGAGAATCCTGGACATGATTTCAGGCTCGAGGGTCTCAATATCTGCACAAATCAGCAGCTCGTATTCGGCCAATCCATATTTCAACTTACCGGCAGAGAATTCGGCGTGACGCAGGATGGTGGAATTGATATAATCAGAACAATAACCGTGATGATTGAGCGCCTGCCAGAGTTCATGGAGATAGGTCGGCGTTAGATTCCAGGCATTTCGTTCTAATCCAAATTGACGCCAGACGTCCGCGGTAGGCCCCATGATGGCCACATTGGCGCAGTTCCTCGATTCCTGAAAAATCTGGCACAATCTCGCCGCATAATCCATCCATAAACGAAGAAAAGGCCACCAGGTATTGTGCTCGCTGAAATAGGTGCCAAATCTTATCCACCCGGGAAAGTCGATATTCGAAGGAGAATAGTTAAAGCCATGCAGCACCAGATGATTGATGCCGCCGATCAGGTTGAGGTCTGTAGCCTGCTTGATATACTCCAGCGTGGTTTCGAACAGGCCGCTGGTATCGGTCATCGCTTCGCTGCTGATGATTTTTCTGTCAGCGAGGTGACCGGCTGACGAAGCGTATTTATTCCAGATGGAATAACGAATATCATCAACCGCAGCACCCTTGACCCAACCGCTGTTATAAAGCCATTGGTCTCCTTCAGGAATCTCCGGAACCAGGTAGCCGTCGAGCAGATCGGTGTAAAGCCAGGGATGGCCGTACGCCTGATAACGGCAGGCGACGCCGTTATCAATGCACCAATCGTGGAACACGAGCACAAACCTTTCCATAAAGAGCTCGGCAAGGGTTCTGCTATAGTCATATCTGACGCGACAAAGGATGTCGACCAATTCCGCTTCCGCCTGCACCGATTCAGCCAACAGCAGCGGCAGGTAAGGTTCGATCTCATAGCCGCTTCGGGCTTTAAATTCAGATGATAAATCGGTCGTCCAATTGGCGCCTTGGAGTTCGATGCTGTCGCAAAACATGGCGCGGATGCCGTTGCTCATGGCGCCGCCGAACAGGGGATTGAGAACGGTGGAAATTCGCCGAAGATAATGAGTGACGGCTTGAGCGTTGAAATGATCGAGCGCCGCTCCCTCGGCCCCGGCGGCGCCATATAAAACGTTGCAAAAGCCGCTTTGCTGAAAAACGATGTACAGATCCCATTCTCCCCTGGGAATGTCAGCCCGGAGAATGTTTCCTTCTTCAACATGATACGTCAGATTGATTCCTTCATCGATGTTTTTTATGGTCGCCGGAAAAAGCTTGACCTGTAAAAGGTTCTGCGGAGGCTCTTGCGTCGCCAGTGCAAGCGTTTTTTCCAATGAGAGGGGACCTGATAAATGCTCCACGGTCGCCTGAACTCGCTGGATGGTTTCTTCCGGCTTTAAAAAACGTCCCCCGAACGGCCAGCCGGTTCCAATCAGGAGATCTGTCTTCATTTTGTAGGATTTGCCTTCTTCGGCAGTCGCTAACAGGGCTCTGTTCCATTCCCGGCTGAGCCAGGGCAGTGGTTCAGGCGTCAGGTTTTGATAAAGTTCCGCTGGTAGAGCTATGGGATTGATTTCCACACCGCCTGCGCCGGCCTGCGCCATGAGTTCGAGTTCCCGACGGATTTCTGCAATCCTCACTCGATTGTCATTCCACCACCAGCGGAAAAATGGTCGAGCTGAGGCATCGGGATTGCGAAATAAATCGTAAAGCAGGTCGCCTGTAGGCTGCATCGCTTTCGGCAGGAAACTCTCATCTTTTCTGCAGGAGAGCAGCGAGACCGCGCCCGTCATGGACAATGCCTGCAGAAAGGATCGACGATTCATCATCGCCATTATTAATCTCCTGAATTTTAATCCGGCTATTTCTTTCTGATGACCACGGCTTTCAGATCGATTGCCGCCGGTCCGGGGATGGCGACGGCGCGAAGGCGAAGATCGGTCACTCCTCGATTCAGCCTGAGGCTTCCCAACTCTATTCTCTGCCAAAGCTTTTCATAGGCTTCTTTGCGCAACACGCGGTCGGGACTTGGTTTCTGCGGCGGGTCAAAAGGCGCATTGATGTTGCAATGCAGGCGCTGTCCGCTGACCTCGATCGTCAATTGGACGCCGATATTTTCTGCGTTGCAGCCATAGTCGATCGCCATTTGATATTCACCGTCTTGCACGACTTGTACCAGCCACTGAGGATAGGAATCGGTTGATGTCCAATCCGTGATCCAATCGTTTGCCCAACCGGCTGCGCCCCAATACCGGATGCCGATCCCTGGATCAGGGTGGAGAAATGCTTCATGAGCAGGCAAGATGACCTCAGGATGGTGTTTGATGCCGATTGGAATGGGGAGGGGATCAAATTCATTCGCCGTGACCGATTCCCACCATTCATCATACGCTTCGAGTAATTCTCGGCAAACGTGCGTTTCCTGGACGGCGATGTCCGAGGTTTCTGTCGGATCCTGGATCATGTCGTATAGTTCGAGATGGTCGGGGGCGATGATCAACCGATGGCGATCGGTTCGTACCGTACCGTATGGCGGCCAATGGCCAAAGATTTTCCGCTTCGGCCAGGGCGCAGGATCGTCAAACAGCAACGGAACCAGGCTGATGCCGTCCCACGGCAACAAGGAGGAATGTTGAAGGTGCAACAGATCGATCAACGTGGGCAGGATATCAATGTGAGCGGCAATGGGTGTTATCACTTTACCCGCCGCGAGCGTTCCCGGCAGGCGCAGAAAACAGGGGACGCGCGTGCCTCCTTCATGCGGACTTGACTTGATCCCGCGCATACCGCCATTATATCTGGCTGTGTTTGGCCCATTGTCGGAGATGAAAATGACGAGGGTGTTTTCAGTGAGAGCGCATTCATCGAGGCAATCGAGAATTCGTCCGATATGATCATCTAGATTTTCGCACATGCCGTACACGCAAGCCGATTCATCATCGAGTCCAATGGCTTTAAATTTGTCGAAATAGGCATCGGGAACCTGGAACGGGCTGTGGGGCAGATTGAACGGCACATAACAGAAAAATGGATGTCGTTGATGTTTTTTGATGAACTCGATTGCTTTGTCGGTCAGAAAGTCGGTTATATATCCGGTCGATTCAATCTCCTTGTTGTTGTGCTGCAGAGGAGAATCAAAATAGTTGTTGAGATGACCGGCGCAAAAACCATAGAACTCATCAAAGCCTTGACCTGCAGGATCATAGGGAAAGTGGGCGCCGTTGTGCCATTTGCCGAAACATCCGGTCACATAGCCGTTTTGTCGCAGAATCTCCG
>RPQV01000318.1 GCA_003818595.1 Calditrichota bacterium | reverse complement strand
GTTTTATAATATCCTTCGCATGTTAAAATCAGATCCCCCGGCAGCCACCATTCAAATCCTGCAACGTAGTGAATCGCACCAAGAGGTTTATACTTTTGTGAAAGAGGAAACCAAAGATCAATGAAACTAAAATTTTGATTGTCGCTGGCGGCAGTCGTTAGAAATTGATGATAAATTCCGAATGATCCTTTGATGGCAAAATTGGGAAAGAGATGATATTTCGCACCGAAACGAGGTGAAATCCGAGTTCTACTTCCCAAATCATAATTTTCAACTCGCACCCCCGCACGGATAGACCAGAGGTTATTCATCTGCCATTGATCCTGCATGTAGAGGGCAAAAAGAGCGGGCTTGTTGGTGTAGTTGAACAAAGGCGTTTGATCGATATGAAAAGAGTATAAAAAGTCGTACCACGTTTGACTGACGCCGAATTTTATGGAATGCCCGGGTAATCCAAAATAATTCAAGTCGGATTTTATGCTGTAATCCTGGATACCATTTTTCAGTTTAAGCGCAGCGATATTGTCACCGACAAGCTCGAGATCGAGATCCAACGCAAAATTACTGCGTGTCAAAAGCACTTCTGAAAATAGATTCGGATGAATGAGCCATCGCCAATTGAGGCTTGCGGTTCGATTTCCCCATAGCCAATCGATGGCGACCTGAAAATCTTCCTCTTCTGAAGTGACATCATAATCCAGTTTATCGTTGCCATAATAGCCGCTTAACGTGAGACGATGATTACCGCCAAGGTCTATATTGACCTTCCCTTGCAGATCATAAAAATAATAAGGGAAATCATAGCGGGTGTTTTTAAAAATCTGATCAAAATAGGTCCTCCTTGCGGACACTAGATACGACCCGCGGGGGATTGGACCCTCAAGTGTGGCATGCGCTGAAGGCAAGCTTATATTAACCCGACCGTGAAATTCTTTCGAATTACCCTCATTATTCACGATATTAAGAACCGACGACAGGCGTCCCCCAAACTCTGCCGGGAAACCTCCGGTAATGAATTCCACTTCTTTGACTGCATCAGTATTAAACATACTGAACAGACCCAGGAGGTGAAAAGGATTATAGACTGTCACGCCATCGAGCAGTACCAAGTTTTGATCCGGACTTCCGCCACGCACATACAACTGACTGGAAAAATCTGACCGACTGACCACTCCAGGCAAAAGCTGCAGGGTGCGGAAAAGGTCTGTCTCCGCGAAACTCGGGAGGCTACGCATCTGACGGGCGGAGAGCGTGGTTGTTGAAATCTCAACCTCGCGTACAAAGCGTTCTCGCTCCGCTGTTTTCACGACACCTTCCAACTCGAGCACACTCGGCGGCAACGAGGCATTCACTTTGACAGCGGCATTTGAAGTGATTTCAACCGTCTCTTCATGTCGGCCGTATCCCATCATCGAAAAAATTACCCGGTACTCGCCCGGCGGAATTCGATTGATAACATAGTACCCTTTTTCATTTGTTGTCGTTCCGATCTGCGTATTTTGCAGAAAAACATTAACATAAGGCAATGGTTCTCCGTTACTGGCATCGCGCACGAAACCGTTGACTGTGCCTTCACTTTTACCCCATGCCATTATGGGGAACGCTATAAATATAATCAAACAAAAGATCTTCATAATAAAATATCGTCCCGATATCCTTTGCCTTTACGAATAATTATCGGTTCATCGCCGCTAAGATCAATAACGGTTGAGGGTTCCAGACCGCAATAATCAGAATCCAACAATAAATCGACATGATATTGAAACAAATCGGCTATTTCATCTGGATTATTGAGATATTCAATTCCAGGCAAGACAGCACTGGTGCTGATGATAGGATGGCCAAATTCCTCGAGCAGCGAGTGACAGACGAGATTATCAGGCACGCGAATTCCCACGGTGCTGCGCTTCTCGAGCAGCATTTTAGGTACTTGTCGAGTCGCTTCCAAAATAAACGTAAAGGGACCGGGGAGCAATCGGCGCATGATTTTGTAAGCGGGCGTCGAGACATGAGCATATTTAGCGATGTTTTTTAGATCGGGGCAAATGAAACTAAGGCGTGACTTTTTAGTGAAACCTTTTAACTGATAAATTCGCTCAATAGCCTTTTTGTTGAATAGATCACAACCAAGTCCATAGACCGTGTCGGTTGGATATATAATTAGACCTCCTGCTTCCAAAACCTGAACGGCTCTTCGGATGCTACGCAGCGGTGGATTTTCCGGATGAGTATAAAGGCGATCCATTCAAGCTCAAATTTGAATCATCGTGTGCAATGTCCTTTTAGGTTGACATTAGTCTTAAAATATACAGAAGTTAGATCATAACGCTGATAATATCAAGCATAAATTCATGTGCAAATAGTAATTGGAATATCTTCTTTCAATCAACTGTTTGCATAATCCTGATTGTTTAATGCTGTTGTTTGATCCATTATCAGTGATTATGCACCTGTTTATTAGGAAGAAGATGCGTTCTATTCCGATAATGGCTCAACTTTTCATCCTGTGAGGTTATTTTATGAATATACTAATTGATATTACCATGGGAATTTTAGCCAGTTCATTCGAGCTGCTCAAGGAAATGGCGATATATCTCCTGTTCGGGTTTCTTGTGGCCGGAATCCTCAATGAATTTATTTCCGCTGAAAAAATTGCACGACATTTAGGGAAAAACAATTTTAGTGCTGTTTTCAAAGCGGCGGTCTTTGGTATTCCACTGCCATTGTGTTCTTGTGGCGTTATCCCGCCGACTATTGCATTACGTAAAGCCGGTGCGGGAAATGGTGCGGTACTCTCTTTTCTCATCGCCACGCCGACTTCGGGTGTTGATTCCATAGCGGCTACTTATTCATTATTGGGGCCCTTTTTTGCCGCTTATCGCGTTTTGTCCAGTTTTGTTGTTGCAATTTTCACAGGCTCTTTAGCCAATATTTTCAAGGTGTCCAGATCAGAAAATCAAGAGCAGAACAATCCCTCAATCCCTATTGAAAAAGCATCAATTGGTCGGCGAATTGAACGTGTTTTTCATTTTGGTTTCATTCAACTCATTTCAGAAATCGGAAAATGGCTGGTGATTGGCGTCATTTTCGGCGGCATTATCACCTATTTTTTACCCGATAACTTTTTCAACGAGACCATCAAGCCGGGGATCGCCACCATATTATTAATGGTAGTGATCTCAGTCCCCCTATATGTTTGTGCAACGGGTTCTATACCCATAGCGGCTGCATTGATGTTGAAAGGATTAAATCCCGGAGCTGCTTTCGTTTTGCTTTTGGCGGGGCCGGCAACCAATTCGGTCACCATCACCGTCATTTCGCGATTTTTAGGAAAAAAATTAACGGCCATTTATTTAGGCGCTCTGATCATCAGCAGCATCGGCCTCGGATTATTATTGGACAGTTTATGGAAGCATTTTAACCTTCAATTCACTTTTGCGCATCACCACAATCACCAACTTTTGCCGGATTGGCTGGCATGGAGCTCAGCGGTCATTCTGATTTTGCTGTTGATCATTCCTAAAATTTATAAAACCATCAAAAATTCACCCTCTCGAATTGATGAATCGAAAGGAATAGAAAATTTGCATTCAACATTATCGGTTCCCAACATGACCTGCAATAACTGTGTTATTCATGTCAAAAAAGCTGTCGAACAAGTGAATGGCGTTGAGCAGGTCATCGTCGACCTTAAAACGAAAAAAGTGGATATTCTGCATAATGAGAGAGCCTCGCATGCTGCAATGATTGCGGCCGTGCATGACGCCGGTTATCAAGTCGAAAATTTTATACATGCGGAATGAGGTGATCCCCCTATAACTTTGACTGTTGCATCTTCTATGCATGCGCCTGTAAAAGTCGGGTTTTTGTAAGCGACGGCTACAATCACGAGGCGTTAAACCACAGAAGGATGCTCATCAGGATTCACGAAAGTTCTTTATTCCCGATCTGCTGTCCAATTGATGGCATTTTCAACCATCTTTCGATAATTGCTGTTTTCGAAAGCATGATGATCATGTCCGGGTTGAATAAACACGATCCTGGAACGTTCCCAGACATGTGACCAGGCAATTACCGCGTTGCTTAATGGATGATTAGTTTTAAGCAGGGGCGTGACAAAAGGAAAGATCTGATAGCCGCCATAAACTTCATCCAGCAGAACGAAATCCGACAAACCGCGGCAGACAGGATGGTCGGGCTCGATTATCTTGACGTGAACCTGTACATCGTGCTGATAAGTGGAGGCTTTCGCCTGTTGTTCCGGCAGTAAAGACTCCGGAAGAATATATTTACCGCCTCGAATTTTAGAGAATTCATCCCATTCCTGATAGGAAGCAAGTGAATGATGCAGAAAAACCAAACCCTTGCCGTTCTTTATCAGCGAGATAAATCCACTTTTATGATCCTCATCAATCGACTGATTCATGTCATAGAACAGAAGCACATCATAATTTGCCAGGCTGCCGGTGTCGAGCGCCGCATTCGCCAATGGATGTTCAACAGATGTGAATTGAATTCCTTTCATTTCCGCGAACATGGCAAAGAAGGCTGTCCGTTCAAAGTCATGTCCTCCAGTGACAATGAGGACGGATACCGGTTCACGAGCCGCGACTATTGAACACATCATCAATACTAAAAATAGAAAAAATTGGTTCACTCTACACCTCACATTGATATTTGATTATCGACTTTATAATTTTTCGTAACTGCGGACAGAGCACTTTCCCGAACGAACCGCCGGTAATCGCCACCACGGTATACCCGGATATTCATGATGCTCCCAATGATAGCCAAAATGGTAGCAGGTTAAAAAGGACACTATCGGATGAAAATCATTGCTCTTTGCATGATGCGGATTATCATAACCGGCATGAATGGCATCATGTGCGGTGATAAACAGTCCGGTATACAGAAAGGTTTGAGCCATCATGCCTCCCACAATTCGCCAAAAAGCTATTGCAAGATCAAGACTGAATAACATGAAAAGAGAGGACAACCACAACATAAAAATCACAATGGCTATGATCAGGCTTGAATAGCGATATGATT
>RPQV01000317.1 GCA_003818595.1 Calditrichota bacterium | reverse complement strand
GAATCCGTCCGACGGCAGTTCGTAACGGATGGTCGTCGTCGGATTGAAGGGATTGGGATAGTTTTGGTGCAGGACAAATCCGTTGGGAACGGCCTCCCGCTTGTCCTCCACATCGCTGTTGGGATCGTTGGGATCAGCATAAAAGGCGGTATAGGGTGTCAGAATCTGGAACTTGAGCGACAGCTCGATCACCTGATCGACCAGTTCTTTCTTTTCACCATACATGGCGATCTGATCGAGCAGATAGTCTATCTTAGCCTTGGCCCACAACCGCGGCACGAATCGATGGCCGCCGGGCACGGGGGAGAACTCTTTGGTGGAAACGTAGCTGACCTCCTTGTTCTTTAAAGAACCGACCAAATAAACCGGGAAAGAACCCGAATTCTTGTAGATGCCCATCTGCATCACCTGATTACCCCAGAACAAATCGGGCAGCGGTCGCGGGAATTTATCCGATGTCACCAGCCCTTCGATGCGAATTTCCAGATTGGTTAGCACCGGCTTGGAAATGCGTTTGAAATGGTTGCCGATGATCCAGGCGATATCATCATCCTGGTCGATGAACTCCGCATAACCGCCATTCTCGACCGCCATCTGCACCAACAGCGGTTTGCTGATGTCTTCGCCGACGCCGAAGGAAAAAATGCGCACATTTTTGGTATTCGCCTCCTTGACATTCCTGACAATGTTGGGGACAAAAGTCTCTCCCCAGGTGGGGTAACCGTCGGTCATAAAGACGATCATATTCGCCGAATTGTCGTCAAATGACTGGCGCAGTGAGGCCAGCATAGCATCGTTGATATTGGTCAACCCCAGGGCGCCGATATCGGTGACGAATTCCCCGGCATCCTCAATATTATCGGGCGTCGCCGGAATGAGATCGGGACGAAATTTGGTCACCGAGGTGCCGAAGGTGATGATGTTGAATGCATCCTGCGGCTGCAGGTATTTGAGGAATTCATGCAGTGCCGCCTTGAGCTGCTCGATGCGCTCGCCCTCCATGCTGGAGGAGACATCGGCGGTAAAGACAATTTTCTTGGGAATCACCTCGCCGGAATCGGTCTCGTCCGGCGGCGTGATCCATACCGCATAATAGGAATCGGCGCCGATCGAGTCGGTTTTTGTCGGCGTATAGCGGATGACATTCACCTCCACCTCGCTGCGCTGGGTCTCAAAAGCGATGCGCAGATCCTTGTTGGGGGTAAAATTCTCATCGCCGAACACCACTTTATAAACATTAGCACTTTGTCGGGTGATGCTCATGGCGGTGGTGCCGCCATGCGAAGGCGAGTCAAAGGACTTGAAGGGATTGGCCGACGAAAATGTGCCGGAGAAGGAGACGCGCTGCAAGGGCTTGGGCGACATCTTGACCGCATTCAGTTGGAAAAAAAAGTTGACCGAGCCAAACTCGTAGGGCAGCATCTCCACATAGGTGATCTTGGTTTCGACGTCCGACAGGGCGTTGATCGGGGCGATGCTCAGCCGATAAAGATTATCGCCCAAATATTCCAGCAGGGCCGGATCGAGCATGCGTCGAATTTGTTCCTCATACTCTTGGCGCGCCTCGCCACGCTCTTTGATCGCCCCTTTATACCATACGCCGTTGAACTTGTAAAAGAGCTCGACGACAACGGCGTTCTCGGGGAGCGGAAAAACCCAAACTGCTTCCACCACAGTGCTCATCTCATTACGGAACACCTGATCCACCACGGTGACGCCGATTTGACCCTGAATCTCGGTCGTGGCGTCAACGGTTTTGATCCACATCTGATTGTATTCCACATCGCTGCGCAGGGGCCGCGCATAGATCGTGCCGATGGCAAATAGCGAATGGGTCTGCAACACGATCAACAGGGCGATGACCATCCAAATTGTATCAACCTTTTTCATATCAACCTCTTATTTGAGTTTAACAGCATAAACATTCACCTGAACAGCGTCGCCTTGAGCGACTGGTGATAATCTCCGACCCTGAGCTGAAAAATGTAAATGCCGGAGGGCAATTCTTGTCCTTCGGCATCGTTGCCATCGAATCGGAGAGTGTGTTCACCCGGGGCAAGCGCAGACAATTCGTTGCGCTCGACAAGTTGTCCCAAAGTGTTGTAAAAAGAGAGTGATTTTTCCGACAAGCGTTCACTCTCATCGAATGAAAATGTCACAGCCGCGCCTTGATTAAACGGATTGGGGTAAACCACAAAAAGGCGATGAGTTGATGGAACGGAGTCGGCTTTATCAATTTCAGTAACCCGGCCATTTTCACGATAAACACAGATGCCGCCATGGGTGCTGAACCATTTGTCGCCTTGCCGGTCGATGGCACATCCCGTGACCTGGTTATGGACGAGGCCCGAGTTCATCGTGGTGAAATTTGTCCAGGTGGAACCGTCAAACAATCCCACGCCTGCTCCATAGCTTCCGCCGGTGTTGCATCCCCACATGGTAAACCAGACTCGTCCATCAGCATCGACTTCAAGATCGCTGACATATTCAGTAGCATAACCCCAGTCAGAAATCGGAGCACGCTGCCAGACATCGTCCTTGAACAAGAGAATTCCACCAGGGAATTCCGGGCCGTACGCCGCCCAGATGACGCCGGCGTGATCTTTTGTGAATTTGCAGACCTCCCCATAGGTTACGATTGAATTTTGATCATTCCATTGGTCAACGCTCATGTCGGATAAATCTATTCTGGCGATGCCGTCGAGACTGAGACCGAGCCATATCGAGTTGTTTGCGCAATCCACGAAAAGAGCCGTAGGGTACCTGGGGAGATAGCGCAGCGACAAAGACAGCATTACCGCAGAATAATCAACCGAGTTAAGAGCTTGGTCAAGTTTTATCAAGGTGTTTTTGCCGGCGAGCCAGATATTGCTCTCATCATCCTCGGTGATGATCGAGATATTGGATATTCCAGTCAGCATGTTTCTTTTGTGATTGATATAGAAATAAACTTGCTTACTTGATAACCCTGAAGGATTACTATCAGAAATCACCCAGACGCGATCTTTCGAATCCACAAAAAATCGTCTCTGGTCGATATAACCATAGGTTTCACCCTCGTAGTGAAAGCGCTGACCGTCATAGTATCCCAAACAATCCCCATCTATTGTGGAAGCTACGAACCATATTGTGTCTTTGCTGTCGACACCAATGGCATTGATCCAGTTGTCGCGCAGGCCGTTCCCGACGTTAAAGGTCTCACTATGATCCTGCGAGAATTTGGTAATGCCGTTTTTTTGTCCGATCCATTTGGTCCGTTGGCCATCCATGATGATGCAGTTGGCCTTAATGGAGCTCAATTGAGAAACAGGCTCATAGATTCCCCGCGAATAACGATACAATCCCTCCTGAGCAGTCGCCACCCAGAAAAGGTCGCTGTTTTCCATCAACATATCCGCAAGTTCGATACCCTTCATGGTATGTTTGACGATGAAGGAGGACGCGGGCTTGACGGAGGGTTTCAAAGAATAGAGACCGTGCTCTGTTGCTGCCCAAAGGGTCAGATTCGGTAGGTCGAATTGTAATGAATAGATATATTGACTTTCGATATTATCGCCTGTGTCACCATAGCGGAGATCATAATGAGTCCAGACGCCGTTGTCAAAATAAAATAAACTCATATCAGTGCCGAGAAAAATGAATTGTTCATTCATGATCTGCATGCAAAAGCCGCTTGGATTCCCCGGGTAGTCCCGCCGCCAGTCATAGTTTTTCCAAGTTCTATCGTATCGCAGACAGGACAGCATTGCACTGCCATCGCCTCCCCCTATCCCCCGAAATCCACCCGTGAACCACACATTCCCCGCTGGATCACATACAATTTCCCGAATATATCCTTCCGCCAACCCGGTTCTATCATTGACATAATGATAAGGAACGAAAGATTTGCCATCGAATAAAGCGGCGCCTTCGACTGTCCCAATCCACAGTCTGCCGTCGGCATTGCGCGCCAAACAGGTCACTTCGCTGGTCGGCAATCCAAAATCAATACCGAGAAACCGTTCGACAACACTCCCATTCTTGTGAAAATGCAGCAGACCGCCTTCGGTTCCAAGCCACAGGAATTCACCATCATCAAGGACAGCCTTGACATCGGTCGTTGATATGAAGGCTTGCCATTCCGTCTCCTGCACTGCCAAGCAGGAGATTGGCAAAATAACCAGTGCCCATAATATGAAAAGACTCTGTTCAACCCGGCACTTCATAATTCTTCCCTACTGATCATTCTTATTCAGTCTACTTGAAACATAGTGAATGGTGATCAATTCATAGGCCGTGCGGGCCGTCAAGCTGCCGCTGACCAATCCGCTATTTTGTTTCAGCTTGTAACTAAATTGAAGATCATCAGCCGAGCGCATCTGCTCAATGTACGTTTCCGTACTGGAAAAGGAAATTTTAAAATAACTCCCCATGCGGAACAACCAATCGCCGCAGAACGGCGCCAGCTCGCCTCCCTGACCGCTACTCTGCTCCGCATTGAGGATCAGCGCTCCTTTGACGATCTGCGCACTGACCGATGCCTCGGCGCGGGCGATGTCGGTGATTTCAACTCCTCCCGCATGAGAAACAATCTTTTGTCCGCTGAATCTGGTCTGAAAGACAAATGTGCTGTCGGAAAAACGCGCCAGGGAACAGTTCCAGGTTTCCTCGCCGCTATATGACACGGAATTGGCATCGTTTTGCCGGCTGGTCTGACGGTATTCAACAGTGTAGCTCCAACTGATGCCGGAGGCCAACGGAACGTACAACGCCGTTGTCGCGGGCGGCGGCTGGTGATCATCAGGAGAGCGGCGACCGCGTCGATCGGAATAACCACTGCCCTCGTCATCGGGACCAAAGAGAGCATCGAAACTGCAGGACATCAGCAATCCGCTGATGACGACAATTGATAACACAATATTTTTCATGGCTCATTTCCTCATGATACCTCTCTGCCTTATTTCTGCAGCAGCATCCTCAGGGTACTCACCTGGTCGTCAATCTCTAAACGCGCAAAATAGAGCCCCGAGGGCAACGGCCGACCGCTGAAATCGATTCCGTCAAAGACGATCTG
>RPQV01000316.1 GCA_003818595.1 Calditrichota bacterium | reverse complement strand
GCAGAAAAGGACCCTTCAAATCGCTGCTCAAGTCCGGCGGCACGGCGGTCAACTCAAAAGCGCCGGAGGGTAAATCGGCGTTGTTCGAATTAACCGCCGGATAACCACGCAAGAAAATCTCGAGTCCTAACTTCCTGGGCTCTTTCCTTAACTGACTAAACCATTCATAGGCACATCGACGGCGCATCAGCCACTGGGGATGATCATCAGCGGATTGCGTCGGGATATCCACTAAAATTGTCAGTTCTTTATCGTCAGGAAATCGTGGAAAAACGGTCTCGATTAACCGAACAAGTTCTTCCGTGTTCAGGTTCAACAAATCGAATACCTCCATTGCCTCTGAGTGAATTCTCCACCTCCGCACAAAATTGAACCTTTGCCTGAGGTGGAGAAGAATTTCTGAACCAGCCCCCTTTATCTTCGCCCGATTACAGCAAAGACCAGGCAACTGTCAAACCAGCCACTACAATCGAAACCATGCTCATCAATTTGATGAGAATATTCAGGCTGGGACCGGAAGTATCTTTGAATGGATCCCCGACCGTGTCGCCGATGACGGCAGCTTTATGAGCTTCGGAACCTTTGCCGCCGTGTGCACCGCCCTCGATATATTTTTTTGCATTATCCCAGGCGCCGCCGGCATTGGCCATAAATACCGCCAATACAAATCCCGTCGCCAACCCTCCGGTGAGCAAGCCCATGACACCGGGAACACCAAAAACAGCACCCATTAAAACCGGAGCAATGATCGCCAGGAGCGAGGGCACCATCATCTCCCGTTGCGCCCCTTTGGTCGAGATCGCGACGCAGGCGGCATAATCGGGTTCCGCGTGACCTTCCATGATTCCTTTGATTTCTCGGAATTGACGCCGCACCTCATCCACCATGCTGGACGCTGCGCGTCCGACAGCCTGCATGCTCAACCCGCAAAACACAAAAGCCATCATCGAACCCATGAACATTCCCAACAATACTTTGGGATTCATCAACGTCACATTATAATACTCCATAAAATCGCCGAGACTGGCATTTTGGAGCGTTTTTTCCATTGCCGACTCGAATGCTGCGGCTTTGGCAGGCAGACGATAGAGAGCGACCTTGATTTCTTCAACATAGGATGCCAGAAGAGCCAAAGCGGTCAGCGCCGCGGAACCGATCGCAAAACCTTTGCCGGTGGCGGCCGTGGTATTGCCGAGTGAATCGAGTGCATCCGTTCGTTTGCGCACCTCTTTGCCTAAACCGGACATTTCCGCATTACCGCCGGCATTATCGGCGATTGGACCGTAGGCATCAGTCGCCAAAGTGATGCCGAGAGTGGAAAGCATACCCACGGCGGCGATGCCGATACCATACAGACCTTCAGCGACATTGGCCATATCAAAACCCGAGGCCGTTAAATAGGCGAGCATGGTGCCGATGACAATCGTCAGCACCGGGAAGGCGGTGGACACCATACCGGTTCCCAGACCGGCGATGATCACTGTGGCCGGGCCGGTTTTGGCATTATCGGCGATATGGCGGGTTGGTTTGTAAGCTTCGGAGGTAAAGTATTCAGTCTCTTTTCCGATGAGCCATCCGGAAAGCAAGCCGATGACGATGGATCCCCAATAACCAACGGCATTGGGAATACCCAACACTCTGATGACGACGTATGAAAGAATGATAATCAACAAGGAACTCAGATTGACTCCGCGGCCGAGTGCACCGAGCAGTTCCTTTTGACTCGCGTTTTCCTTGGTTCTCACCGCAAAAATACCGACTATTGACAGGATGGTGCCGACGGCTGCGATCAGCATCGGCGCCAATACCGCTCTCAGCTGAAGCGCGGGATTGCTGATAAAGGCTGCTGCGCCAAGGGCGGCAGTCGCCAGGATTGAACCCGCATAGGATTCATACAAGTCAGCGCCCATTCCCGCAACATCGCCGACATTATCGCCGACATTGTCTGCGATCGTGGCGGGATTGCGCGGATCATCTTCAGGAATACCGGCTTCAATTTTGCCGACCAAATCAGCGCCGACATCAGCCGCTTTGGTATAAATGCCGCCGCCTACGCGGGCGAAGAGCGCCTGCGTCGACGCACCCATGCCGAAGGTCAGCATGGTGGTGGTGATCATGACCAACTTGTGTGTTTCATCGAGATTTTTAACAAAAAGATTCAAAACGATAAACCAGGCCGAAATGTCAAGAAGGGCCAGTCCGACCACTACCAGACCCATGACTGCGCCGGAACGAAATGCGACCTGCAGGCCTTTGTTCAAAGATAATTGTGCGGCATTGGCAGTACGGGCGCCGGCATACGTGGCGGTCTTCATACCGAAAAAGCCGGCCAGACCGGAGAAAAAGCCGCCGGTCAGAAAAGCAAACCACACCCAATTATTCTGAAAACCGAAAAACGCCATCAGCGCAAACAGGGCGGTGAGCACAATAAAGACGATGGTGACCACTTTATACTGTTGTTTCAGATAGGCCATTGCACCGGTACGAACGTGTTGAGCAATCTTTTTCATTCGTTCCGTTCCCTCATCCTCGCGCATCATCAACTTGAAAAAGAGGAAGGCAAAGGATAAAGCCGATACCGCAGCAACAGGCACAAGCCAAAATAATGGAATTGTCATTCTTACTCCTCTATTAATTGTTCAATGAGAATTGTTAATCATCAATGCTATTCACACATAAAAAACCACACAAGCGGTAAACCAAATTACAGCAGGTGCAGGATGTCGCACCTGTCAAGTTCCTTTCTCGGTTCAGCATTGTGTGGCGAAGGGGTGACTGGTCGGAAAACCAATCATGTATTAATCCTGAAAACCGATGACGTTGGCTGAACGCCACCAATCATGATTTTTTTCTTCCAATTCGTCGATTGACGGGAATGGATAAAACGCAACATCGTGCGCATCACCGACAAAAAATCCATTTTTAATCGTCCGATATAATAGATCGCACGGCATAGACCGGATTACTGTTTTGGTGGGTTTATCCGGCTTTTCCAGCAGGCTGTTGAGACAGTCGCGCAGATGATCTAAATTTTTGTAGGGCAAATTATATGCGGAAGCCTGTTTGGGATTTTCAGCCAAACCGCCCAGAAGCAGCTCAACAAACACAACTTTGGGCACATGAACCACATGATTTTTATTAGTAATCGTGCGGCAAAATGTGATCGGATCCAGGTTGCTGGCAATGAGCGGATTCACCGGCGACAACTCCTGGTACAGATGAAGTTCCTGAACGGGTTTAACTTTATACTCACTTTGTCCTATTTCCAATACACGACCATCATCAGTGACTAAATACAACTCTTTCAGGTATCGGACAGGCACATGTTCGAGGGCTCGATAGATGGACAAGTAAACAGATCGCTTGGGGTCACCATTCGAGTTCGGCACGCAACGCTTTTCCAAACTATCAAAAGGGAAATCCTTGCTCTTGAAGGATGAATCAACGTGAAAGAAGATGGCCTCCCCGCGCGTACGCTTGCGTGTTCCCACAGCAAAATACATTCCGAATTCATGCGGAGGGAGCATAGATCCGATCAATGCTTCAGGAATCAATGACAGATACAAATAGTAATTCATGGCAGCCTCCATTATAAATTTCGTATGATGTCGAGCTTTACTGCCGACCTGCTTCCGTCGTCTGATCCCATTTCCATTTCCGACATATCCAGCCTCACCGATACCGTTGCGGCACATCTATTTAAATAAATTTACCATTTTTTTTGTAAAAAGTCAATGATTTCTCAGATCATTGAAGCCCAGGGGGCTTTACCAGCGATAATGACGAATATGTTCGCCGCGTTTTTGAATTTCTATAATCGATTGAATCCCGATGTGAATATGCCGTTCAGTAAACTTGGCAAAAATGGAGCGCGCCGACTCTTTTGTTTTAATCCCTCCTTTTTGCAAAGGCAAATCGGAAACCAACAGCAACGCACCAATCGGCGCCTTGCTGACAAATCCGACTGAGAATAAAGCAGCGCATTCCATTTCAATAGCAATGGCGCGCTCTTCGTATAATGTCCTCTTGAATTCCTCATCAAACTCCCAAAATCGATAATCGGACGTGTGAACGACGCCCGTGCGATAATCCAGACCTTGTTCCACCAGCATTTGACTGATAAATTTTTGAATCTTGAATGTCGGCAGTGAAGGCACCTGGGGAGGAATAAAATGCTGGGAAACGCCTTCGTCGCGAATGGCGGCCATTGGCAGAATAAAATCACCAATCTGAAGTGAACGATGGAGCCCGCCGCACATGCCGAGAAAAATCACGGCTTGCGGATCAATGGCACTGAGCAGTTCGATGACCAGTGCTGCTGTCGGAGCACCGATTTTAAAATCAATCATGCTCACTTTATTTTCCGGGCTATGAACCGCCGACCACACCGAACCAGTATGGACGCTGGCTTGGAAACGTTCGGAAAACACATCAATATATTTTTGAAAATTGGTCAGCAGAATATACTGCTGAAAGTCGGCGACATTGGAACCACTGTATCGTTCGAGCATATCGCGGGCGATACGCTGCTTTTCCTCATTATGATACGTCAGCTTGCGTCGCAGCTCGCTGTAGAACATGTCATTCAATTTGTCGATATGCATTTTAGCTCCTATTTGAACAGACCAATCCCATAGTTGCATAGGCGGCAAATGTCAATCACTGAGCGATCGATCAACATTTGTCGTCGAAACGCAGTATAAGATTTATTCACCCAGATATCAGCAAAGGCTTCGTTTTCAATAGTGCCGAAAGGATATTCACCATTTTTGTCAAAGCAGCAGGGCACCACTTGCCCGTCCCAATCGACCAAAGTGGTCAGCCATACGCGCGGGCAAATACCCTTTCCCCGTTTGACCTGCAACGAGTCATCCTGAATATCATAACGACGATATCGTTCATCTTTCGGCAGCCATTCGTCCGCCTCCGCGGTCGTCATCACCTGCGTGGTTTTAATTAACAGCCGATCCACACCCAGTTCTTTGGCCAGCCTTTTCATTTTTGGAATTTCATGCTCATTATGGCTCATCACCAGAAATTGGAGAAAAAGATAGGGTGTT
>RPQV01000315.1 GCA_003818595.1 Calditrichota bacterium | reverse complement strand
CTAACAGTCCTTTAACGATTTGTTCCCATTCTTCCTGGAGAGGGATACTGGGTTGGCTCTTGTTTGAACGGCGATACCAGTAGCTTGAATTTCCATAGTCCCCTTCTTCACGGTGCAAAAATGCATGAACCCAGAAGGCACTTTCATCCCAGGAATCTTTCACCAAGTCATGCGCATGATCCCAATTCCCCTTGGCATCGTACCATAGCGCTTCAAGAGGTTTGCTCAGCCCCTGCGGTGGTGTGGTACTTGATAGCGATTGGCTAAATTCTTTAAAATTCATATAAATCCCAAGTCATCATTATTTTGAATGGATAAAGCTTGTTTTCGTTTTTACAGAGTGGTACTTTCCACTCAGGGGGAGTTTTGATACCATTCATCCCACAGGTCTTTTCGAACATAAAGGTCGAGCTCGACACCGTCGCGCAAAAGAACACCATTTTTAAAAAAAGGTATATAGAGATTTCGTTGACCAGGAGGAGGCAATTCATAAAGTTTGGCGACAAGACCTTCTTGCATAGACGGTGAGGACACGATAATCCGCGCAGCTGGATACTGAAGATCGACGTGGTTATAATAGCCAACATTCGCACAGTCTCTAAGATACCATGGCAGAGGCCAATAGTCATCACCAGGACATATGATCTCGAGGCACTCTTTTTGACCTTGGGTAGACGCGCGGCATAGTTCGTGGATGCCGTCTACCAATTTATATATATCGCGATGAGTGTGGGCATAAATATAGGGATTTGATTCATCTGTATCATGATCGTGAATCAGTTGCCAACTTTGCAGGCTCAGATGACTGCATCCCAAAAAGATATAGACGATGATAAAGATTCTGCTCGCTCTCTGTGCTGCCAACTCTGCAACGGCGAAAGCAGCGAGTAAGAGCCATCCGTGGTAAAAGCTCAGCATGCTCCAAGGTGTTTTGTAGGGTATTGCCGCATATATCAGCGTCATCAACAGGGTGTATATTGTTAGAAATTGCCAAAAGTGTCGATGTTTTTGGGGAGGAGAAGAGAAAATTCTCAACGCGCCGACCATTCCCAGCGAAAGAATCCAAAACTCGGTCCACAAGGGAGTGCCTGTTTGCTTGTTCCACAAAAGCCATTGGAAATAGCTGAACCAGGGGTGTATGTGAGCCGTCAAATCACCGCTACCGCGGTTTAAGTATATTTGAAAAGTCAGAATGGAATCAATGATTCCACGCGGGTGCCGGAAAAAAGATGTAAACAAGAGCGAAGAAACGATTATGGCTGACAATAATCCTGTCACCAAATGCGCTTTTGGCAGTCGTTGCCATGTTTTTCGCAGCTCACCTTTCTTGGTCAACAGCACCATAATCCCTGCTGAGAAAACCGCGATCCATGTGATGATGCAAGTCTCCTTTGTGGCATGCATCAAACCTGCCAGCGCACCCGCCAAAATGATCCATCGCATTTGCAGTGAGAGATAATAACGGTGAAGGGACAGGATCAATGCTACAGTGAACAGAACCAGCATGATTTCCATGATATAATAGCGGCTGAAAAATACGAAAGCCGGGGATACGGCAGTCAATAAAGCTGCCGACAACGTGACGGATCGTTTTGTTAAGGGTAGGAGAGATAAAGTGATAATGACCAGCAACATGCCATAAAAAACGGGAACTGAACGAAGCATCGTTACGCTGACATTTTTTATATTTTGACTGCCTTTTATCCAAGCAGGGACGAGCGTTGAAAAAATTAATGTCGGTCCATGGTATTCATGGGGATCATATCGATAATCATCATTTTCTAAAAGATATCCAAATTTGACGCCGTGGACAGCTTCGTCAGTATGCAGAGGTCGTTTTTCCAACCCGATAATGCGGAAAAAAAACGCTAGGAATAGGATGATAGCGAAAAGGATGAAGAAAGCGGCTTTGGATGTTAGGAAGGATTTCAATGGTACTTTCAATCCGGCGGCTACCGGCCGCCGGATTCATATTTACTATTTAACTGGTTTGCCGTAAACTTCTAATTCGATCCAGTGGTTCAAGTCATTGCTGGTGTTTCCGCTTGAATAGGAACGGATATAGCGAGCTTTAATGCCCTTGCAGTCAACCAATCTGCCTTCATTGGTCTCTACATAATGAAAATCAGTTCCTTTTCCTTTGCCCAGCGAATTGTCAATGTCGTTGTTATATACGATTTGCACGTTTTTGGTAAAATCAGCATCGTCGGCAGCCATGACAACGACATCCTTGTAAACACGAGGTTGCTTGTGAAAATGCCACATGACGATGGCATAAATCGTTTGAGTGGCGCCCAAATCGACCTGTACCCATTGTTGAAAAGGTCCAAGCTCAACATAGGAACCATCAGACGCCTCTTTGTCGCCGTCAGTGACCATATCGAGCTCACCAATCACGGGCATATCATCGGATGCGGTCACCGGTTTATTCAGAGCCACGTTCACGGTTCCAGCCGGTGCGAGAAAAGGTGGACGGGCTTTACCGGATAGTTTTTCCAAATGTTCCACATTGATGGGAGTGGGTGTGCCGACAAACATTGGCCTGGGAAGCACCAAGGGTATTGGTGTCATCTTTTCATCAGCAGGTGCTGCCGTCGTTGTGCCGGAAGGCTGAAACGCTGCTCCCAGAAGCAGCAGTATTACCGTTAAAAAAAACAGAAAGACTTTCATCATTTTCTCCTTAATGTGTTGCTTTTTGGCAATGGTGATTCAAATAAAAATTTTGATCCTTTCCCGATCGATCCTCAGCAACCTCTTTCATTTGGATGATCTGATCAGATAAAAGCTCAGGTGTTAAACTGACTTTTCGATGAAAATATACAAAAAAAAATCGTCAAATTAAAAGCTTTTTGCAGCCGCTCCAAATGACTAAAGCGTCCAACCTTTACGATATTCAATGTGGAGATATTGATTGGCTTCTTCAGAATTTGTGAACAGCCCTTTTTCACCATCATACTCGAGAATCAGATTTTTCTCTGCCAATCGAATGGCAACATTACCCAGCAACATGGTCTCAGTCAACGGACCGGAATAATCAAATTGAGTTGTCGCCATATCTTTATTTCCTTGCTTGATGGCTTCCAGCCATTCTTCATGAATTCCTGGTGAACGGGGAATTTTGACTCGAGGGCCTCCTGCGTCTTTTTGATTCTTTTGGTATTCTTTCATTGCCGGTTCTGGAATAATACGCGGATTCCGCCCATAAACTGAGCACATGAGAATTCCCCGGTCCCCGATACACAGCACTCCGCCGCCATTATCACCCAGCATTCTTCCGGCTTCAATGACTTCTGGTCGCTGCGGTTTGAGTCCGCCATCATACCAGATCATTTTTAACGGCGGCATTTCTCCCCGAGCGGGGAAATGATAGGTCACCATCGAAGCGATCGGAGGCGAGTCTTTGGTGAAAATCGATGAACTCGCCTCAACGTGGGTTGGGTATTTTAATTTCAGGGCCCAATAGGGATGATCGATGATGTGGGCGCCCATATCACCGAGCGCTCCGGTACCAAAGTCCCAAAATCCTCGCCATGCAAAGGGTACATATGCGGGATGGTAAGGTCTCCAGTGCATAGGGCCCAGCCACATGTTCCAGTCGATGATTGGAGGCACGGACGGCGTTTTCTGAGGAGCATCGATGCCTTGCGGCCATACAGGACGGTTGGTCCAACAATGAACCTCCGTCACCGCTCCAATCGCCCCATCTCCTATCCATTCGTTAAAGAGGCGGCCTCCTTCATCGGCATGGCCTTGATTACCCATCTGGGTGATGACGCCATATTTTCGCGCGGCTTCAGTTAAAACGCGCGCTTCATGAATGGTGTGTGTCAAAGGTTTTTGAACGAAAACATGTTTGCCTCGTTTCATGGCTTCCATCGCAATCACCGCGTGGGTGTGGTCCGGCGTACTGACGGTGACTGCATCGATGCTTTTTTCTTTGTCAAGCATTACGCGGAAATCCTGATAAAACTTGGTCTTGGGGAATGTTGCCAGCATCGTCTGCTGATTATCGCCGTGGGTTTCGGACAGGCGATTTTCATCGACATCGCACAGCGCAGCCACATTCTCTTTTTCCATGGCTAATGTGTCAGAAAATCCCTTGCCTCCGATCCCGACGCAAGCGATATTTAATTTATCACTTGGAGCGGTATAATTCGGACCGCCCAAAACATGCCGGGGTACAATAGTAAATACAGCAGCGGCGGCAGCTGAACCGGTTAAGAAATTGCGACGATTCAAACCGCTGTCAATATTTATTTTCTTGTCTTCCATGATGAATATTCCTTAGCTTGGCTCATTATTTATCACGCAACGACCTGAACATAGCTGTGAAACAGTTATTTTTGCCCGCAGACAATTGGTATTTGATTTTTGCTCGACGAAAATATTACTTGGGCAGCATTTGCTTCACGGCACGTTTTATCCTCTCGTCATCGCTGCTTTCGCCTATTTTTTTCAATACCTCGATACGAGCCTGTGTCAACTCACCCCGCAACCAGCGGGCATTTTCCAGCACTGCTATTTCCGCCTCACTTTTCACTTCGGAATCCGAAAGATAACCGGCTGCCAAATCAAAAGCTTCTCCGCTGTGCACCTTGCCCACACCGGATAAGGCGGCTCTTTTTTCGGCTGAATCTTTTGCAAGTTCGAAAGCAGCTTTATAGTGAGCTGTTTTTTCATTCGATGGAGTCGAATCGTCTAAACGGTCGATGAGAGCAATATATCCGCGAAGAGCGAGAACCTGATGCGAGCTCTCTTCTGCATTTTGGGCCGTCTGATATAGATCATTGATCGGAGTTGAATTGGGCCATTCTGATAGCGCCAGAATCCCCGCCCGTTTGAGTCCATTTTCCTTACTGCTCAATGCTTCTCTCAAAATCGGCAAGCCGTCTCCATCGCCCAAGCGTCCAAGTACCATTAATAGCGAACTCTTTGCCGTCAAGTCAGAAGCACCCGGCAGGGCAGCGATGATGTCATCGCCCTGTTTTTCTGGTTCGGCAATTTTACGCGCTACAGCGACGACGGTTCGCTCACCCTCGCGGCGTTCGGCATCACTCGCTGCGCGATT
>RPQV01000314.1 GCA_003818595.1 Calditrichota bacterium | reverse complement strand
ATTTTTCATGTTTTTCTCCTGATCATTAACATAACGGCATGTCTACGTGTACCTTTGCACGATTGTTTCGTCGGCAGGAAGGATCATTTGATCTGAATCATTTAAATGATATCGTCTTATCCCGACGATTTAATCGAACACAATGGTGTACCCCACGTTGATCATGAACACTCTGATCGGCACATCCCAGCCGAGAGAGGCCGTTTTGCTGATATCATCATCTGTATAATTGACGCTTTTGGAATAGGAGTGATCACCGGCGTTGATATAGCGGAACGAGACGCAGGTGCGCTGATTCGCCAGAAATCCCACGCCCAAAGCATAACCGAATGCCGAGCTCCGATTCATCTCCAGCTCGACGAGCGGCGAGTTCTCGTCGGTATAACCGCTGAGGAACGGTCCATTGGCCATAAAATAACCCGCTTGCGCCAGGGCAAAGAGGGCGAAATTTTCACCCAGGTTTTTCTGCCATTTAAGTCCGGTCATTAATGAGTAGATACTATAGGCGCCGGTTTCATACAACGTCAACTCGGTGCCGCGCTTGACGATGTCATTTTCATAATCGTTCACGATATACTGAAAGGCGGTTGACCAGGCAAGGTTATAAATGCCCGGGAAATGATCGTACTCGATGCCGCCCGAAAAACCAAACTTGGCGAATCCGGCCTGCGGGTCATCGGACTGCCTGCCATAGACGCCGTTCGGAACGGCAAAGCCCGCCGTGAGACTGAGCATTTTTTCAACTTCCGCCTGCAGCGGCAGGGCGGCCGTCAGCAAAACAATCATTGTGCAGATTTTCATGATTTTTCCTTTTTCAAAACAAGATGTTATGAGATTCAACGGTTTCACGGCATTATTGATTCCCAGCGCGGACGAGTCGCAGCGGCCATTTCCCCCGCTATTCACGGCTGCTCAGAATGATAAATAATCAGCTCGACCAATTGTCGACGCTTTTTCGGCTTGATCTCATCAGCGGGGTAGCCCACCGGCGTAAAAGCGACCGGAGTCCAGTTTGCGGGCAGATGCAAAAGTTGTCGTGCGGCAGTGGGATCAAATGCGGCAATCCAGCAGGTTCCCAATCCCAATTCGGCCGCCTGAAGGATGAGATGATCAAAAGCAATCGTCGCATCCACCATGGCGTAATTGACGCCGTCGCGACGGATCCAGGCCTCATCATTGACAGCGACGACTCCGAACACCAGGGGAGCCTGCACGAACCAATCCCGGTTATATAATTGTTGGAGCTCGGCTTTATATTTTTCGGTTTCTATCACATAGAGTCGAAAAGGTTGACGATTGGCTGCTGTGGGCGCGGCCTGAAAGGCGCGCAGCAAAAGATCCAGTTTTTCTTGTTCGACTGCATCCGGTTTGTAAGCCCTCACGCTGTAACGATGATGAACCAATTCATTAAAATTCATAGTTCCCTCTTGACCTCTATTATTCATTTCTCAAGGCTGATAAAAGTTCCTCTGTGAGCGACCATTTGGCGGCGATCAGAGTCCACAGCCAGCCGCTGCCGACCATGGCGAGCAGGCTGAACAAAATGAGGGTGAGCGTAACCGGAGCTCCCGATTTGCCGGACGCAAAGAGAGAGGAGATCAAAGACGCCGCAGCGCCACAGCCAATGCCGACAGCCACCAGCAGGGCGTGTTCGATAAAGACCATTTTTTGCAGAGTGTTGTGGTTAAAGCCCACCGCCCGCATGAGCGCCAATTCGCCGCGTCGTTCGGCCACATTTCTCTGCAGCAACAATCCGATGCCGATACTGCCGATCATCAGTGCCAGTCCGCCCAAAATCATGAAAATGGTGAGATAGGTATTGGTCACCTGATTGAAATCGGCCAACCGTTCAGCTGTCGGCGTCACCTCAATGCCCAAATCCTGCAAAGCCCATGTCAAATCCTGATCAATCCGCGTTTCTTCATTCTGGGGCGGATCGACCAGAAGGACTCGATATCCGCTGGTGGAGGGGAAATGTTCCAAGAATCGTTTTTCGGAGATGATGACATTTCCCTGAAAGATCGAGTTTGCCAGTCCGCCCACCAGCCGAATCCTGAGATCGCGACCCAGTTCATCACGATATACAAGAGTGTCTCCGATTTGTTTGCCCAGTCCCCAAACGATCACCGTCATGTCGGCGATTCCAGGAACGACATCACGATCATCATGCTTTTCTAAATTGGACCAAGGATGACGCCTGTCAAAGTCCGCGCTTGTCTCTATAAAAGAAAAGGCCTTGCGGCGCTCCAATTCCATGGGATCGGTCGCGATCAGACGCGGCGACTGCACGCGATTCAAGTTGAGGCAACTGGCATCATCGCCGTCTTTAACGCGAAAGGGAAGAGCGCTCAAGCTGTCAAGCTGATAATGCTCTGCGCCCTCCTTGCTGTTCAAGTCATAGAGAAGCGGCAGCGTGGTCTCGGCCCAAAAGGCGAAACCGCCGGTGCCGGATGAGCGATCCCGGGGATTCACCACGGAATTCGTTCTATTCGTCCCCACCGTAAAGGTGATGAAAACAGCTGCGGCCAAAATGCCGATAACCGTGATGCTGGAAAGGGGGCGTCGGAATAAGTTACGAGCACTAATGCCGATCAGGCTCATGGCTTTATTTTGCGGTGTTTCACGCGCCGAATAGAGCAGATGATGAATCAGGGCGAGTCCTCCCGCCAGCAGCAGTATGCCGGTG
Source organism: Calditrichota bacterium (assembly GCA_003818595.1). GTDB lineage: Bacteria > Zhuqueibacterota > Zhuqueibacteria > Residuimicrobiales > Krinioviventaceae > Fontimicrobium. Next base: position 2,386 of record RPQV01000314.1, on the reverse strand, counting down.
ATGAAAAATGAAGAACCGCCGCCGGAGCGGATGAAAAGCGCGGACGCCGCTGCTGATGTCAGACAAAGGAGAGCGACGAGGAGACTCCAGACTGTTGAGCGCCGCGAGAGAGACGGGGAAGTCAGGTTGCCCTTTTGCAGTTCTGCTGGTGATCGTCGCGCCAACCATCGTGACGTCATCCACATGGCGAATACGGACATGATCACGCCGCCGGCGACGCCGATGAGCAGGGTGGATGCCCGCAGGTGAACGACCAGAGAGGAGGTGCCGACAATTGATTTCCAAATGGTCTTTAGCGCGGTCAAAACGAGTTGATGATAGATCAGTCCCAGCAGCAATCCGCAAAAACCGCCGGCCATGGCGACGATCGAAGATTCGAGCAGATAGAGTCTTTTAATTTTGCGCGCCGGAAAACCGAGCGCCTGCAGCAGACCGATTTCCTGAACGCGTTGGCGGGCGCCGAACACGAAAAGCATTCCGGTGAGCAAGAGGGCGGCCAGAATCAGGAAAAAAGAGAGTCCTAAGAACAATTGTGAAAAATCAACCGATTCATTGCTTGCCTCCAGGGCGATTTGTCTGACGGCTCTGATATTGAGCCCCATGGCGACAGGGTTCAGATATTTTCCAAGCTCAGCACCTGTTGGGGCGGTTTGCGGACTGAAACGCAGTGCGGTCAGAGCGCCAAAGCGGTTCCGCCACATCTCCTGCGCGGCATGCAGGGTGACAAACGCCTTTGGCGCGCCGCGATAATCGTCCCAGTATTGCTCATCCCGATCGCGAATTCGGTCATAGTCGATGGGAAATCCCGCCTCCCAATCACGGCAATTCTCCTCTTCTGCCAATCCCGGAAAATCCGGCATCAGGGAACGATCGGTAAAAAAGGAATTCATGGGAACGATCCGGCGCAGGATGAATGATCTTTGGTTTTCGATCAGTGTGCGGCCCGGACCGACGATAAAATAGGAGAGGGTGATGGCATCGCCGATTTGAGCATGGAGATCCTCGGCGGTCCAGCGATTCAGAATGATTTCATCGTCTTTCAATCCGCTGGGGATCAGGGGAGAAGCAGAACCGGTGACGAAGGAATAAGGTGTTTGGCGCTCATCGGTGGACAACTGATTGACAAAATAGGTCATGATCGGTTGTGCTTGTGGAAAACGGGAGATGAGAGAATCGACCACAAATTGATCCAGGAAAACCCGCCTGCTGCGGAGTTCGATGCTGCCGTTCTGGGTTGTGGTGAGGCTGTATCCGGCATCAGAGATGGTGTATATTTCGCGCAGTTGATGACTGATGGCGGCAGCAGACAGCGGTTCCCGGCGTGCGCCGATGAGCAGCACATTCGCGCGACCGCTCATTTGAACCAGATCGGCCAGGGCATTTCTCTCGATAAAAACAGTGTGGGGTTCAACCTGACTGTTCTCCAGACTGAATCTGCCGAATTGATGGTTTTTAATGAGTTTGCGGATGATGAACCGTCTGTTTACGGATAATTCCGCCGTATCGGACAATGGAGCGTCTTTGGGCAGGTTGCTGACGGATTCGATGCGCAGGAGTAATTCATCTCCAATCTGCGCATTGATTTTACGGGCCAATCGTTCGTTGATGAATATCTCGTTTGATCCGAGTTGTCGGTAGAGTTCCTGTTCATCGCACATGCGGCCAAACTCTTCGTCGACCCCAAGGATTTGAACGTTGTTCACTCTCTCAATCCCATTCGGTGCGACCACCAGGCCGCGTACTTTAATCAGCGCGGCGATTGGGGTCTGCAGACGGGCGGCAAGTTCACTCGCCACAAGCGCACGGAAGTAACGATCCCCGCTTTCCACGGTGTAGTCCGTATGGCCAAGCCGTTCGAGTGCAATTTTTTTTAGGCTGTATTTGACCGAGTCGCCGATGACCAACGCGCCGATCAGGACGGCGGTGCTCACGGCGCTTCCCAACATCAGTCCCCAATGGGTGCGGCGATAAAATTTGAGGCTGCGCAGGGTAAAATTCAACAGGGAGTTACTCATCGTATTCAAATCGATCATTTTCTCATTTGTGACCCCAATCGGGCGTCTCAATTATTCACATTTTCATTCAAGATAGATAAAGCGAATGAAAAAAAAAAGAGAAATCCGTTCAATCGTAATACCTCAGTTATGGGAATAAGCCGATTCGCCTGTTCATACAGCACCGTGTGGTTAAAGCTGGAAATGTTTTAATGAAGAATCATGCAAAATCGCAAAGATTGACCTCGCACGGAGTCACAGAGACACAGAGGCTTCTTAATGCAGCCCTCGATCGTTACCTGATTTACGCAAAGCCGCCACGACCGCAAAGATTTATTATCTGGCCTCTGACTCCGTGACTCCGTGCGAGGAAGCATTTATTTTTATTTTTT
>RPQV01000313.1 GCA_003818595.1 Calditrichota bacterium | reverse complement strand
GCAGGCCGATGCATCGCTTGATATAGTCGATCGAAGTGTCATTGGGAAATTTAAAGACAAGAACATCGCCGCGCCGGGGTCGGCGAATCGCAGGAAAGCGGAAATGGGGAATTTTGATCGGCAGGAGCGGAAGGTGATCCGGCGTACGCACGCCGAAAACAAACTTGTTCACCAGCAGAAAATCGCCCACCAAAAGCGTATCCTTCATCGAGCCGGTGGGAATTCGGAATGCCTGAACGATGAATATTCTCAGCACCAATGCGGCGGTGACCGCAATCGCGAGAGCGCCGACATATTCGCGAATTGTCTCTTTGAGCTTGACCATTGTTTGAGACAATACTCTGAGCGAGCCTAGCGAATCACACCAAAAATGCGCGCCCAGCGGATTTTCTTGTGTAGCTTGAAAATGGGCTCGAGTTTTTCCCAGGAGAAAAAGATGACCAGAGCTCTGCCGACAATATAGCGGTCTTCCAAAGCACCCCACATGCGGCTGTCGTAGCTGTTGTCGCGATTATCCCCCATCATGAAAATATGATCGCGCGGAACGACATAGGGGCCGAAACTCATCATCTTGGATTCGGGACGGGAGGCTTTGCGAATAATATATTGCTGACCATTCTTTCGGGTCACTTGAAAATAATCGATATAACGGTTTTCCTCCCGATCGTAGCGCTGCTGCACAAATTTTTCTTCCCCTTCGGGTTTGCCGTTAATGTATAATGTGCCCTGTCTGAGTTCAATCGTATCCCCGGAGACGCCGACGCATCGTTTGATATAATCGACCACGTCATCCTTGGGAAACCTGAAAACCACAATCTCTCCCCGTTCCGGCTGTTTGATCCCCGGAAGACGCGTCGAAGGGATGCGGATTTTCGTGCCGATAATGCGATTAGGGGTATTGATGCCGTAAATAAATTTATTGACCAACAAAAAGTCGCCAATCAACAGCGTATCTTTCATCGAACCGGTGGGAATTCGGTACGATTGAATGACCAAAGCACGGATGATCAGCGCAGCGATCAAAGCGATGGCGATGGATTCAACAGATTCCTGGATTTTATTCTTTTTTTTGCTCATCTCTTTATTTCAGATCCATTCCAACTTGGTTAATTTCTTAGCCGACACCATGATTCCGAATTGAAAAACGCCACCAACATAGGCAAAAAATATCAAAAAAGCAACGATTTGATTGACTTGCCAAAGCGCAGCAAATATTGCCAATCCCAGGCCGCAGAAGAGTATACTCACCAAAGGTGATAAATAGTTCCATCCTGGAGTGAGCATTTGGCGAGGATCCTGCCAATGATAGTTGCCAAAAAGCACGCCGATGGTCTGGCCGACGACCAATCCGATCACCACACAAAAAACCATGCACAACCAAAGGACCAGCGCATCAGCAATAAACAGATGAAAACGATAGGCGGTGAGCCATACATTCACCGTTGACATTCCTGCAAACAAGGCGGACTGGGCCAAAAGTTTTGCCATCAGCACTCGACGTATAGAAATCGGCGCCGACAACAGGTATTGAAAAGCTTCCCGCTCATTGGGAACGGTTTGTCGCGCCATGTTGCCGGCAAATAATGAAATGAGCAGCAGGGAACCCAGAAAGGGCAACAGGTCGATTCCCGATTCAATCGACGACATCGCTTGTCGTTGTTGAATGAACGGCCAAACCAAAATCATCGCCGTGATGATCCAATAGGACTGCAGCACGCGCGCATCGCGGAATATCAGCGTCATTTCTTTTTGAAATAAAGACGCAAAGAGTTTCCCCTTGCTGTGCCGGTGCGGATGCGCGGGGAACACTCGCCCGATTTCCGGATTGGAGAAATCTCTGCTGCGGGCTCTGATCAGGACAACCAGCCGAGTCAGCACCGCTGCGGTGATCGCCAGACAAAGGAACGGAATGATCATCCGTTCAGGTTCGCGAATCGCGGTACTGTATATTGATTGCAGCAACCAGTCCGAAGGGAAAGCAGAGAATTTCATATTGGCGAAAAATGATGAAAAACGAGAGACCATGTCAGCGTCAAAATCATCAGATAGAGGATTGAGGCGCGACAGCCGCAAAAACTGCAATCCGGCCCAGACGAGGATGATTATCAAGCCGGTGAGATAAACGAAAAATCGACGTATTCGGCGCACATTCAGAAACGCGGCGAGAGCCATGGACAGCAATGCGGAAATGGCGCCCGCAATGATCACATACAACGGAAACAGCAAGAGCAGCAGAAAATAAGCCCGAATGATTCCTCCCAAGACCCATATCATCGATATCATCAGCGGCAAGCCGACCGCGATAAAAGCTCCGCAGCCCATGAGGGACATCTCGATGAATTTCTGCAAAAAAATGGTGCGCGGCGCCAGCGGTAATGCCGCCAATAAGGACAAATCAGGCGCAAGGTACAGGTAATAAAAAGCATGAGGAAATCCGCTCAAGATGAGGACGACAAAGAGTCCCAACAAGGCCGATGATAAAAATGACAGCATAAATGAGGCGCCCAGTTGCGGGACCAGCAGCCATGCCTCGAACATCTCACGCGCTCGCAAAATGATGAAAACCGGCAGTATACTCATGGCTAAAAGCGGGAGAATAGATTTTATGGGCTTTATTTTACGCCCAGTGCGAAAGAGTGCGAATGACTTGTATAAAGTGATTTTCAACAGCGGAAGGATCATAAGGCCTACTGGAGGAACTCATCGATCTTTTGTGAACTGGCTTCTCCGGTCAAACGCAGGAAAATCTCTTCCAGGGTAGCATCCACGTGAAAACTCGCCCGCAATTCTTCGATAGTGCCCAATGCGGCCAACTTGCCGTGATCGATGATTCCGATACGATCGGCCATGGTTTCAGCGACTTCGAGAATATGGGTACTCATGAAAACAGAGCTGCCACGCAGCACCATTCCACGCATGATTTCCTTCAGATGGCGGACAGCTTTGGGATCCAGCGACACGGTGGGTTCATCGAGAATCAGGATTTTCGGTTGGTGGACCAGTGCGGCGATGAGGGAAATCTTTTTTTTCATCCCATTTGACAGTTCTTCAATCAAGCTGTTCTGGTGGTCGTTCAATTCAAAAATATCAAACAACTGTTCCATCCTGGTGACGCCAATGGCGGTCGGGATTTGGTAAATTGCCAAAATCAATCGCACAAACTCAAATGGGGTGAGTTTTTCATACAAGGCCGGTGTTTCAGGAGCATAGCCGAATTGGCGTTTTGCCGCCAAAGGTTCGATCTGAATGTCATGACCATTCAGCTGAATATGGCCTGCATCAGGCCGCAGCAAGCCGGTCAGCAGTTTAATCGTGGTCGTTTTGCCTGCGCCGTTCGGACCCAAAAAAACAAAAAGTTCCGGGTTGATCTGCAGATTCAACTGATCGACGGCAACCTTGCTGTTGTAGGATTTAGAAATGTTGTTGATCGTGATCAAATGCCGGCAGCCTCAAATAGTTTTGCTGGAACCCTCCCAGGGGGCTGTATCAAAAACCCTTTGCCACCTCTGATCAATCCACCTTGAGGATTGCCAGGAAGGCTTCCTGCGGAATCTCGACTTTTCCCAGTTGTTTCATTCTCTTTTTGCCTTCTTTCTGCTTTTCGAGCAGTTTTCGCTTTCGCGTAATATCGCCGCCGTAGCATTTGGCGGTGACATTTTTGCGCAAGGGAGAGATGGTCTCCCGGGCAATGACTTTGCCGCCGATCGACGCCTGTATCGCCACTTGAAACATCTGTCGGGGAATGAGTTCTCGCAGTTTTGATGACACCTTCCGCCCCCATTCGTAAGCTTTTTCGCTGTGTACGATCACCGAGAGCGCATCGACTTTGTCGCCGTTGAGCATTATATCCAGTTTAACAACGTTCCCCTCACGAAATTCAAGAAATTCATAATCGAATGAGGCATATCCCTTGCTGAGGGACTTGAGACGATCATAAAAATCAAAAATCACCTCAGCCAGGGGAAAGTGATAATGGAGATAAGCGCGGGTTTTATCGATATATTCGGTATTCAGGTAGACGCCGCGGCGATCGCGCGCTAAATTCATGATCGAGCCGACGTATTCAACGGGTGTGAGAATGCTGGAGACAATATAAGGTTCTTCAACGCGATCGATATCCCCAGGGGAAGGCAAATGTGCAGGATTATCGACGACAAGTTTTTCACCCTTTTTAGTATAACAGTGAAACTCGACATTGGGTACGGTCGAGACCAAATCCAAACCATATTCCCGTTCCAATCGCTCCTGAATGATTTCCATATGCAGCAATCCCAAAAAGCCGCAGCGAAAACCAAATCCCAAAGCGAGGGAGGATTCGGGTTCATAGAACAACGCGGAATCGTTGAGCGCGAGTTTTTCCAGTGCATTGCGCAAATCTTCATAATTTTCTGCATCCGAGGGGAAAAGACCGCTGTACACCATGGATTTTGCTTCTCGATAACCGGCCAAAGGTTCCGTGGCCGGATTTTCGGCATCGGTAATGGTGTCACCCACCTTGGTGTCTTTGACATCTTTCGCGCCGGCAATCACATAGCCGACATCGCCGGCCGATAATTGATCCTGTTTGATCAGCTGAAGCCGCATGACGCCGACTTCCTGCACTTCAAACAGCCTTCCGGTCGACATAAAAAGTATCTTTTGGCTCGTCTTGATCACACCTTCCACAACCCGTACATAGGCGATCGCGCCGCGATAGGAGTTAAACATGGAATCGAAAATCAACGCGCGGGTCGGCGCCTGATCTAATTCTTTAGGACCTGGGATGCGCTGCACCACAGCCTCCAAGATGCCCTCGATGCCGATTCCGGCTTTGGCGCTGGCCAGGAGAATCTCTTCTTCGCGACAGCCGAGGATATCGATAATCTGGTGTTTCACATCTTCAATTTGGGCGCTGGGAAGATCGATCTTGTTGATCACCGGAATGATCTCCAAATCATTTTCGATCGCCAGATAGAGATTGCTGACTGTTTGAGCTTCAACGCCTTGAGACGCATCCACAATCAGCAGGGCGCCTTCGCAGGCCGCCAAGCTTCGAGATACTTCATAGGTAAAATCAACGTGTCCCGGGGTATCGAT
>RPQV01000312.1 GCA_003818595.1 Calditrichota bacterium | reverse complement strand
TTCTTCTCATTCGGTACCAACGATCTGACGCAGATGGGTTTTGGCTTCTCGCGGGATGACATCGGCGGTTTTGTGCCCGATTATGTCGGCAAGAAAATCCTTCCAGCAGATCCGTTCCAGATTCTCGACCAGGAAGGTATCGGCGAATTGATTCAGATCGGCATCGAGCGCGGCCGTAAATCGCGCCCGGGACTCAAAGTGGGCATCTGCGGCGAACACGGCGGTGAGCCCTCTTCGGTCATTTTCTGCCATAAAGTGGGCATGGATTATGTCTCCTGCTCACCCTATCGCGTGCCCATCGCGCGATTGGCGGCTGCTCATGCAGCGATCAAAGAGATGAAATAATTCGTCATCACGAATTTCAACTCTGATATAAATTAAACCCCCAGAGCCGAATCGGCTTTGGGGGTTTTTATTGACCTGATTCTGGTGATCATGTTGTGAACAAAAGGAGCCGTGAATGATGATCCATCGCAAGACCGCCGCCAGGCTGGTGAAGGCGTTTCGTTCAGGATCTTCGCTGCCGGTGCTCATCGAAACCGATGAGGGTGAGCTATTTGTCATCAAATGGCACAATACCGGCGAAGGGGCGATCGAATGCATCTCCGACTGGATTTGGCTCAATCTGGCGTCCTGTCTGGCTGTTCCAGTTCCGGCTGCCGAGATCATATTGATCCCCACCGAGTTGGCGGAGCAGGCTGTTGATGGTGAATTGAAGGAACTGATGGTCAAGAGCGCGGGACTCAATCTCGGAATCCGTTATTTCGATTCGGCTCGGCCATGGCGTGCGGAGGATTGGCCACAGACTCTTGTTTCAACCCGAGAACGAATATTTCTCTTTGATCTCCTCATATTAAACATTGATCGAACCGAGCGCAATCCCAATATGTTGATGAACCACCATGAGCTATTGTGCATCGACTTTTCAGCGTCTGTCCAAGTGCGCATGGCCGCTTCGGGTCGTTCGATCTCTGAAGACAGTTGCTTGGTTTGGCTGCGCCAACATCCTTTTTATTCCCAAACGATGTCATATACCACTTTTCAAGATGCCGCCGCTTCGGCTGCCGAAATGATTCCTTCAGTTATTGCTGCACTTCCTGATGGTTGGTTAAGCGAATTCGGCGATCCCGAACAAACTCGGGCAGGTCTGCGTCGGCATTTAAATGATCTGTTGACGGATCCGACAGCGGTGATCCACAGACGTTTGGAAAAGCTTGTCAATATCCCCTACGAATCGGTGGAGATGCTGCGGCGACGCGTCAAACAGAACAGCCGCCAATTTCAGGAGAAATACGGATTAAATCGCATGCGGTCCGAGCCAAGAAAACAATCGGGAGAATGAATTGATGAAAAGACATTATGAACTCCACCTGTTATTCTTTTGTGCGGTTACCCTCGGCTTTGCAGATACTCAACCACGTGCGGGTCGGGTCGGTATTATCGGATTGGACACATCGCACAGTGTCGAATTTACCAAACTACTCAACGACACTTCTGTTGATGCTGATCTCGATGGTTATCGAGTGGTGGCCGCATTCCCCTTTGGCAGCCGGGATATCACCTCGAGTGCGAGCAGAATTCCACAATATACAGAAACTGTCAAAGCAATGGGGGTGAAGATTGTCGATTCTATTGAAGAATTGCTGGCTGCGAGTGATGTGATCCTGCTGGAAACCAATGATGGTCGTCCGCATCTTCAGCAGGCATTGAAGGTCATCGAGTCAGGCAAACCCTTGTTCGTCGATAAACCCGTTGCCGCCGAACTGGCGCATGTTTTTGCTCTCTATCAAGCCGCGGCGGAACATCAGACGCCGATTTTCAGTGCTTCCTCCTTACGCTACATGGAAAAAGCGCAGGCAATTCGCCTGGGTGCGATCGGCGTTGTCGTCGGTGCGGAGACGTACAGTCCTGCATTTCTAGAGCCGACTCATCCTGATCTCTATTGGTATGGTATTCACGGAGTTGAGTTGCTGTATACGGTCATGGGAACGGGTTGTGAAAGGGTGATGCGGGCCAGTAGCGCAGGAAGCGATGTTGTCATTGGTGTTTGGGAGAATGGACGCATTGGCACGTTTCGAGGTTTACGCGATGGCCATCATGACTATGGCGGAACCGCATTCGGAACCGACCGCATTGAGGCGATTTCTCCCTACGAAGGTTATAGACCTTTACTGGTTGAAATCGTTCGTTTTTTTCGCAGCGGTGTTGCACCGATTAGTCCTGAAGAGACGCTGGAGATTTACACCTTCATGACGGCTGCTGATATCAGCAAACAAAATAATGGATCACCGATTATGTTGCGGGATATTTGGGAAAAGGCAGCAAATGAGGCAGAAGAGCTGTTGCATCGAAAGTAAAAGTTGTTTTTTCTGTAAGTTATTCCATCGCTGCACAAAAATGGATTGTTTCTCCTCCTCGCGAGTGTTATATTGGCTAATCAAACGGGAAATCGTTCGCGTTTGCGCGTGAATCGTATAGCTCGCGAAATGAACCATTTATTGTCCTATTGTCCTATTGTCCTATTGTCCTGTGATCTCTGTCAGATTCTACATCGGAAAATTAATCTATTCTAACCGGTTCTAAACATCAGCCGCCTATGCAGCCGCTTTTATTCCGATGTACCCAGTTTTCTCAAACCCTTTTTTCAGGAGGCTCGCATGAAAAAGGCACTTTGTATCGGCATCAATAACTATCCCGGAACAGCCAATGATCTGAATGGTTGCTTAAATGATGCGAATGATTGGCAAAAAAAACTGCAGTCTTTTGGATTTGAAACCCAAATGCTTTTGGATTCACAAGCTACGCGCAGCGCGATTACAGGCGCCTTCGATCAGTTGTTGACTTCTGCTCAAGCAGGGGATGTGGTGGTATTCTCGTACTCGGGGCACGGCACTTCGGTTAAGGATACAAACAATGATGAAGTCGATGGGTACGATGAAGCCTTGTATGTTTATGATGGTATTTTGTTGGATGACCAGCTGCGACAAATCTTGAAAAAGACAGCCGCTGGTGTTCATGTTGTGGTCATCGCCGACAGTTGTTTTAGCGGTACCGTCACCAGAATTGCGGCGGATTCAAAAGCGAAAGCCAAATATGTTCAAACTGAAGCCGTTCCTCCTGGCGCACGCGTGATCAAAAGTTTCCTCTCGGAAGAAGATATGGTAGAAATCCTGCTCTCAGGATGCAGCAACACGGAATATTCCTATGATGCGTATATTAATGGTCGCTATAACGGCGCATTCACCGCTAACGCCTTGAGTGTTTTGCTGCAGGGACAAACCTATTCCCAGTTTTTTACCGAGCTGCGCAAACTCCTGCCTTCATCCTCTTATCCGCAGACTCCGCAATTGGAAGGAAAATCGACCAGCAAAGCGCGCAAGATATTCGAGGCTGACACCTCCACGCCCGAGCCTGAACCAGAGCCTGAACCCGAACCCAATCCGCAGCCGAATCCCGAGCCGTCGTGGTGGTCTAAATATTGGTGGGTGGCAGCGCTGGTCGCTTTGGCGGCGGCAATTATTTATTTGCTGGTTAAATGAATATCATATCGGGTGAATGACCGGCTCTGGCGGCCCGTATAAAGTCCGAGAATGACAAGGACCAATGGGCAAAATATTCATCTGTATAATATTCATAAAGGCGATTGCCTATGGCACAAAAAAAGAACAAGGGGCTGGTGCATCTGCCCGAGCAGATCAGCCCCGAAGCGTTGCCTGAATGGGTAAATAATCTGTTTGAGTTTCAAGGCAGTGCCCGCCTAAAATGTGAAAAACTGCTGCGCAAATTCAGTGAAGAGCATCCTGAACTATTGTATCCATTTTTTGATCAACTGGTGCGTTTGCTGGATGATGAAAATAGTTTTATCAAATGGGGGGCCATCATCACATTGTCGAATTTGGCTGCGATTGATGTCGACAACAAGATGGATCGTATTTTCGAACAATATTTTCAACCGATCATGGGTCCTTCCATGATTACCGCAGGCAATATCATTGGCTCAGCGTGGAAAATTGCGCAGGCTAAACCATACTTGACAGAACGCATAGTCAAAGAACTGTTGAGAGTGCAGCAGGCGCAGTATCAGGCCAAGGGCGAGGATTCTCCGGAATGCAGAAATATTGCTTGTGGCCATGCCATTGTTTCTTTTGATCATTTCATGGATCAAATCGAAGATAAAAGAGCCGTCTTGGCATTTGTCGAAGGACAGCTGCAAAACAGTCGTGCTGCAGTGCGTCATAAAGCTGTCCAATTTTTGAAAAAGCATCATACAGTATTCAAGGAGTTTGGGTATAAGGGTCAGCATGAAAAAGAGTTACATTGATCATCCAATCGGATTGATATTCATTATTCTCCTTCTCGTTCCCCTTTATGCGCGCGAAGACCAGCGACCGCTTTTGCTGGCTCATTATATGCCCTGGCATCAAACGCCGGATTTCTACGGTTATTGGGGATATCACTGGACCATGAACCATTTTAATCCGGATAATGTCGATGAAAATGGCCGTCGCGAAATTGCCTCCCATTATTATCCATTGAACGGTCCCTATGATTCCACTGATCCAGACATTTTGGAATATGAAGTTTTGTTGATGAGGTTGTGCGGCATTGACGGTGTTCTGGTCGATTGGTACGGCAGTGAAAATTTTTGGGATTATGCCGTACTGAATTATGCCACCGAGATGCTTTTTGAGGCGGTAAAACGCGCCGGTCTTCGATTCGCCATTGTCTATGAAGATCAGACGATCATGCATATGGTCAACAATAGCCATCTAAAAAGCTCTCAGGCGCTCGATCAAGGCAAAAAGGAGATGGCTTTTTTACAGGATCATTGGTTCAGTTCGGACGTCTATTTCAAAATAAGCGGCCAACCGCTGCTACTGGTTTTCGGACCTCAATATTTTAAAGAGAGCGTCGCATGGCAGTCCCTATTTGCCGGATTACCAATCCAACCCCAATTTTATACATTGGATAACCGACTCAGTCCAGTGGCTGTCGGCGCGTATCCCTGGCCGCCGATGTGGAAATCGAATACGCAGGGAATTCTCACACCAGCGGCTCTCGATGAATATTTGAGCCAGTTTT
>RPQV01000311.1 GCA_003818595.1 Calditrichota bacterium | reverse complement strand
CTGGAATGCCGCGGGACGTGCGCCAATGGCGCCGATACGGGCATGTTTTAAGCCGCCAACCACCCGGCAAATGGCGGCAAATCGTTGCAGATCGGCGCGAAAAATGTCGCTGTTCACCTTGCAGGTATGGTAGGTTGTATCGGTAAAAGGAATGCCATGTTGATAGAGATTATTGCATACGGAAAGCTTGCCGCAAAATGCATCACGACGACTTGACAAATCCACTTTATCGTTATCATCGTCCTCTGCATGAATAAGAATGGGCACATTTAGCTCGGCATATTTTAAAGAATTGATGATACCCAGTTCATCGCCGAAATTGGGAAGAGATACAATGATGCCGTCAATCTCATCCCGATGCCGGCTGAATAATTGGGCACATTTGCGCGCGTCATCCAGAGTCTCCACCGCTCCTGTCGGTGTGGCATCAGCCGGCAGGATGACTGCCTCATATCCATTTTTTTTCATCTCATCAAGCAGTTTTTGCCGCCCATCCTGCGCCAGCTGAAAATTGAATATATTCCGGGTTCCGATGATCATTCCAAACGTGAGCTTTTGCTTATACGCCATTTTCTTATAATCTCCTCTTATTCTTTCATTGTACAAACGAACAAATCTGTTATTTATTTTTCTTTTTGAATTTTATCGATAATAACGGCCAGTAAAATGACAAGACCTTTGATCACTTGCTGCCAGAATGGTGACACATTTAAAAGCACCAAACCATTATTCAACACACCGATGATTCCGGCGCCGATGACAGTGCCGATGATAGACCCTTTTCCCCCGCTCAAGGAAGTGCCGCCAATCACCACAGCCGCAATAGAGTCAAGTTCATAACCCATTCCGGCGTTGGGCTGTGCCGAGTCGAGACGAGCGGTTACCAGCAATCCGCCAATTCCGGCCAGTGCTCCGGCAATCATGTAAACGAAAAGCTTCACTTTGTTCACCTTGATACCGGAAAGAATAGCAGCCCGTTCATTGCCGCCGATGGCATAGATGTATCTGCCGGTACGGGTTTTATTCATAAAAAACACAGAAACTGAAATGACAACAATGGAAATCCACACCGGCATGGGCATTCCCAAAAACCAGCCTGTTCCAATATAGTTGAATTGACCGCCCAGTTGGGTGATGGGAAAACCCTTGGTATAAAGCATGGTGAGTCCGCGGGCAATGGTCAGCATTGCCAACGTTGCCACGAACGGAGGCACTTTAAATTTGGTAATCATCAATCCGTTAAACCATCCCAGAAAAACTCCGACTACCAGGGCGATGCAAATGGCGCCAAACAGAGTCGTTCCGACAAACAAGTTCATTCCCTCTATTTCAAGACCATTTTTAAACAAACCAGCAGCTACAGCTCCAGTGAACGCAAGAATAGAGCCTACCGACAAATCGATGCCGCCAGTCAGAATCACCATGGTCATGCCGACTGAAATACAAATATTGACCGAAATCTGTCGAGCCACATTGAACAGATTGTCCTTGGTGGCAAAATGATCGGACATCATCGTCATCGCAACAGCCATGAGTATTAAAGCAATGAGGGGCTGCAAATTTGAAATATCAATTTTTTGCTTTTTCATTTACTGCTGTCTTTCGTTAAAAGAAATCCACATCGTCATAAATTGAGTGCGGTTATTGCGGCAATGCCGCATGCAAGATCTTTTCTTCAGTAAATTCAGCGCGGGCAAATTCACCGCTATACCGGCCTTCACACAAGGTAATAATACGATCGGAGATGGCCATGATCTCCGGCAACTCGGATGAAACAATCACGATGGCGATTCCCTCTACGGCAAGATCGTCGATGATCTTGTAAATCTCATTCTTGGCGTTGACATCAATTCCGCGAGTTGGCTCATCGAGAAATAGAATTTTCGGATCGGTTGCCAACCATTTTGATACAACCACTTTTTGCTGGTTACCGCCACTCAATTTTGCAACCGACTGACTCGACGAGGTGGATTTGATTTTCAGCTTTTCGCGATACATCTCCGCTTGTTTTTGTTCTAAATTTGCACTTAACAGACCATTTTTCAGAATTTTATCCATCGAGGCGAGGCTTATATTGTGTGCAATCGCCATATTTAGAACCAGGCCGTCATGTTTGCGATCTTCCGGGATGAACGCAATTCCGGCCTTGATCGCGACATCAGGGCTGCTAATTTTGATGGACTTTTGGTCAATGCAAACAGTCCCGGAAGTCCGAGTCGGGTGCAGGCCCAATATCGCTTCAAACAGTTCTGTACGGCCGGCTCCCATCAGTCCATAGATGCCAAGCACTTCGGACGCATGGACATCAAATGAGATATTCTTGAGCAGATATTTGCCGCTCTTGCCGGATTTCTTCATGGACATGTTCTCAATCTTTAACCGAACATCTCCTTTGACATGCGGTTGTTTCACAAAAAAATCCTGGATATCTCGGCCGACCATAAGTTTGACCACATCATCGACTGGAATATTTTTTACTGCCGACTCGTGGACAGAACATCCATCGCGCAGGACAGTGACAAAATCCGCCAGTTGCGTCAGCTCATTCATTTTGTGGGTGATATAAACGATGGCAACACCATCGCGCTTGAGCGATTCGATCAGTTTGAACAGCGTCGTGGTTTCGCTTTCCGAAAGCGCGGAAGTCGGTTCATCCATGATCAGCACACGAACATCGAATGACAGCGCTTTGGCAATTTCGACGATCTGCTGTTGCCCAATGCGTAGAGAAGATATTTTCCCGTTCACATCCGCATCTAATTCCAGTTTGCTGAGCAGGACGCGCGATTCCTCCTCCATTTTTTGGCGATCGATTGTTCTCATTTTGGTCAGAGGTTCCCGGCCAAGGAAAATGTTTTCCGCGATCGACAGTTGAGGAACCAACTGTAATTCCTGATGGATGATTGAAATCCCGACGTTTCGAGCGTCGGTTGTATCTTTGAATTTGATCTTTTGGCCATCCAATAAAAGCTCGCCGTCGTACTCGGTATACACCCCGGACAGGATATTCATAAGCGTGGACTTGCCCGCGCCGTTTTCACCGACGACAGCATTCACCTTTCCGGCGTACACTCTCAGATCGACATTGTTGAGCGCCAATACTCCCGGAAATTGTTTGGTGATTTTCCTGGCCTCGATGATTGCCTTGTCTGTCGCACTTGCCTTCAATTGCCGGCCTCAATTTTTAATGGTACAATAGCGATCTGGCTCGGCATACTCTCCGAATTGATCTCAAGCGCCCCTATAAACTGTATTGTCTCACCAGGTTTTATTGAGTCCAGCTTCACAATCTCTCTGTGCTTAATCAGCTGGTTTATTTCGGTCGACATGGCGTTAAAATCCATGGTGTTTTTAAATTCATCGATTTTGAAATAACCAAGTGCATCCCGCGCTGCATTGCCGACAATATATTTTATCTGCAGGGTGTATGCGGCATGGCCATCCGCTATTTCGACGGCAATTTCATCAGCGCCCGGCGCCGCCTGCATGGCCGCGCCCTTGACCAAAAAGCTGACCATCGACGTAATCCCGATCACTTTGCCGTTTTGTTGAATCAACGCATCAGGAGCATCCGCCAATTGCGTGTCAAATGATTTCAGATCAACAGCGGTTTCGAGGATCTCGTCCAATTTATTGTCCCACAAGTATTCTGCTTTTTGCCTGGGATTAAAATCCTTCACACTTGCCCGCTCCCTTTTGACATCGAGTTTTTCAAAGGTGAATGAATTGTAAAGGGCAAATGCAACGACAAGGGAAATGATTGAAATTTTTATGATTTTGTTCATATGAGTCAGCGTTTCCGTTTAAAGCATTACACAGCCAAGCCGCAGTTCAAATTAATGATAGGTTCAGCCACTGAAAAGATACATCGTCAATACTTGCGTTTCAGTTTGCTCTTCCATATGCTGCGTATTGACTGACATTCTCCTTTGTGACCAGTTCTACTGCCACAGGTACTTTTTTCTCAAAGTTGCGTTCACCATGGACATACCTGTCGGCAAATTCGGCAGCCGTTTTAGCCATTGTTTTGGGGAACTGCATGCCGGTGGCTTTAATTTTGCCGTCGCGGATGGCATCAATCACATCGGCGGCGCCATCGAAACCAAAGATCATGATTTTGTCCGCTTTTCCTGCTGCGTTCACGGCCTGATATGCGCCCATGGCCATGGCGTCGTTGCCGCAAAATACCGCGTCGATTTTGGGGTGCGCCTGCAGCATGGATTCCATGACTTCCATCGCCTTGTTGCGATCGAACTCGCCGGTTTGTTGTGCCGCCATTTTCAGGTCGGGATAATTATCCACCACGCTGTGAAACCCTTGGGAACGATTCCAGGTATTATTATCGCCTACCAGACCGAGGAGTTCAACATAGCTGCCTTTTCCATCGAGCATTGTAACAAAATATTGCCCCAGGCGCACGCAGCCGGAATAATTGTCCGATAGAATTTGGGAGACAGCCACATCGTTGGCATCGATTTCCCGGTCCATACAGAACACCGGAATGCCGGCTTGTT
Source organism: Calditrichota bacterium (assembly GCA_003818595.1). Lineage (GTDB taxonomy): Bacteria > Zhuqueibacterota > Zhuqueibacteria > Residuimicrobiales > Krinioviventaceae > Fontimicrobium. The sequence goes on along the minus strand of RPQV01000311.1, from coordinate 583 downwards.
TTGCCGCTCTGACATTTGCAACAGATCCCTTGGCATCAGTGGGATTAAACAGGATGGCCTTGAATCCGGAAACGATAATGTTATCGAAATGCTCAGTCTCTTTTGAAGGATTGTTCTGAGAATCGAAAATGACTGCTTGGTAGCCGAGTTCTTCAGCGCGCTGCTTGGCCGTCTCTCCGAGCACGACGAACCACGGATTGTTCATCGTCGAAATAACCACGGCCATTTTTTTAATGCTTTTGTCCGATTTGTCAGATGAACAGGAAAACAGCACCATTCCGATCAGCAGAATGCTGGTAAATTGTTGCACGTGTTTTGATTTCATGGCGATTTCCTTATTTTCTGTTAGTTCTTAATGATTCTCGAGTACATTATTCACTGCATGTCTCCAGCCTTCATAAAACTTTACTCTCATATCTTTTGGCATTTTAGGCTGGTAACTTTTTTTTATTGAAAGCAGATTGCCCAATTCATCCAGGCTGTTCCAGAGTCCTATCCCCAGCCCGCCGGCGAATGCGGCGCCCAAAGCTGATGCTTCTTCCACATTGTTGACGACAACCGTCGAATCGAGCAAATCGCTTTG
>RPQV01000310.1 GCA_003818595.1 Calditrichota bacterium | reverse complement strand
CTCAAGTGTGCTCGTAAAACGCTCCGGGCTTTAAAATTGCGCCCCGACAACGTACCAGTGGAGGGGTATTATCACGAAACTTCCCAGCTCACGGAATACTTTTTATCTATTCGTACTTTGCAAAATCTCAACCAAGACCGTCTACCAACGGTTGCGGATTTGCCTGAATTCCAACGCCTGACTCAGGTTTTAGCCTCCCCCCTCTTTGGCATTCTTGTGCCTTCAGAGCGACTATTACCGCTGATCAAAGATCCACTGACGATCGCATTGGAAAAGACTTTCCCGGACTGGACTGTGCCGAACCTGACCGCATCGGCACATGCCATTGCCCGGGAAGGTCAGGACATCTCGCTGGTCGGCCTTGGCGCATGGATGAAGAATGAAGTAATATTGGCGGCTCTGCGCGAATCCATTGTGCTGTATGCCGGATTTTTTTTAGGGGCAGCAAAACATCCCCCAAAACCGCGATACATCTGGCATGTTGATAAAGAATTGGTAGAGAGAGCCAATCTTTTTATTATAACTTTCAACCGCCTGATGAAAGAAAAGATACCTCGAGCAGATCCTCAAAATGCTCAAGCTTATTGGGAAGCGGGTGATCAAAACTTTATTATCGGGCGATGCGTTCGCCTGGGTGGAGATGACTCGGTTTCTCCGACGCGCTATTACCATTGGGCTATTCGTCGATCTCATGGCAATGCATTAATGGTGCATGACTTTTGGCATCATGAAGTTTGGACGACGGAACGATACCAAAGCGCGCTTATGAGCGGGAGGGGAATTCAGTGAGCTATGAAGTCAAGCAAACCGTCCAGAGGATGTTGCTCGGCATGAAGAGTACAATGTATTTGGGGGGGAAGCCCCAACAAATTTTGTAAAAAAAGATGATAATGAGCATCATCAGCGACTGGAAGGGATACTGAAACGATTGCGCCTTTGCGCATTTCATCATGGCACGCAAAAACAATAAACGGCACGCTGGTGTTAGTACTGATTATTCCTTTTCATTACTTTGATAGGTAAAACAGAATCCAGATATTTATAAGAAGCAAAATGATAATAATATTTCTCACCATTTCAGAAAGGGTGGTATTTTCTATGAACAAATCGACTTGCAAAATTCCAGCATATCTCCTGATGCTTTTATTGTTGCCGAGCATGGACGCCTTTTCACGAGATAATCTTTTTACGTTTGGCGGAGGAATCTCCAAGTTAATGAGTGAGAGTCAATGGGATATGAACTTGGGTTATAACGGCGAAGTCGTCGGTATGATGAAATGGACGAACCATTTCTACGTAGGAGGTAAAATTTCCTTCATTAATTTTCTGAAAAATTATCCGGAACCGGAAGGAATTTATCTCGCCTACTACGACCTCGCCTACTACGACCTTGCCTCGATATCGATTTTCGAATTTGCGCCGGTAATCAGGTTCTTCCCCTTCCCGCATAAAGAATCCACCAGCTATTATTTTCAGGTTGGATTTGGATACTTTAATTATATTGATGCCGTTAGAATAGCCAACGTTTTTCACACTGTTAAAAGAGAAGCCGATCACGATAAAAATGCCGGCATCGACGTGGGATTGGGTATTCTGTTCCGTTTATCAAATGGCATAAATTTCGAATTAGGCCCAAGCTATCGTGTGATTTTCCTCAAAAATACTTTGAGATTATTAACGTTGAACTTGAGTTATGTGATCAATAAAAAGTAATCAGATCTTTGCGTATGCCGCCAATCAATCGGCATTATTCGTGATGAATTAGGCAAGCCCAAAAACAATTGAATGAGATAGCAAGTATTGTCATTTCCTAATATTGCCAAGGAGCCGCGCTAAACCCATATACTTCTGATGTGATTTCCAAGTAAGGAGCCCTTATGATTTTTTGGACAACAGGCGGGGAATCAGTCGATTTGGGACAAAAAGAAATAAGGCAGTGTGAATTTTGTAAAACCAAACACTCGTTTCACCTCTTTCTCTGTTATCGCTATTTTGCTTTGTATTGTATATTCTTCATAATTACGCAGAAGAAATATTTGCTGCTTTGCAGTGGCTGCGGAAAGGGGAGGGAAATTAGTGCTGCAGAGTACGTGGGGAAAAATCCCATATCCCTGTGGCAACGATTCAGCCTGCTCGGATTTATCGCATTCATTTTTTGTCTTGGCATTGCCAGCGTCTTTGAATCAAAGCCGGTCAAGTATCAACATATGCCTCGCAACCAAACCTCTTTATCTTCTCCGCAGGTTCAATATGATCCATTGCCGCCGATGCCTTTGAGCAGTACTTGGAATTATGCTCTGTTGTTTTTTGAAGCCCGTCAGCAGAATCAGGTTCATCTTCGCATGATTGTGGTCAGGGATCATAACACGGCACTGCAAATCCTTGCACAATTGAAGAACGGAGAATCCTTTGCCAAACTCGCCAAGGCAAAATCCGTTCATCCCAGCAGCGATAGCGGCGGCGACCTTGGATGGGTCGCCCTGTCAGATTTGAGGTTTGAATTTCAAGCGGCATTGCGGAATACGAAACCGGGAGGATGGAGTGATATCATTCAGCTAAAATCTCAATAAGGAAATGCCAATCCGATTTGAGGCGCTTTATGCGACGATCGCTGATGACGTCGGCGCCTGTTTTTGGATAATGTTCAGTAAGAAGCCTGATCAGTTTTACCAAGAAAACTGTTTGGGGAAAACGAACATGGAGGACATATGGGGAATTCATTTTCAGTCAAAAAGAATTTTATCTCTACCTTTCGGCTGGTTTATATTGCTTTCCTTTTCATTCATTCATTTTTGTACGCGAATGGCTCATGGCGATTGCAGGACAGTCCCGCAACTGGGCAACCATCCGGCAAGAACACGATTTACGAAAACCCTCTACACCAACGTGATCTAGCCGGAGATGTCTCTGCTCCTCGATTAATGACCATGAAAGTTCCAGCGCTGATCATCGCATCATTGTCGAGTTCTCATCATGGCGGTTTGATCCACCTGCTCAAAATTTTTGGCATCGCCGCTCTCGCCTGGGCCGGCGGATTGATACTGTTATTATTAATCGGCGGCATCCTCAGCAAATTAACCCTGTTCGCTCTGCATAAACCCAAGACGCAGGAGAAAGAGTCAGTCAGCAAAACAGAAAAAGTGATCCGGTCATTATATAAGGTCGTGATTGGAGTCACCTCGGGCTACTATTATATCTCCATTCCCTTTGTGCTTTTTCTGATTATCGGCTTGGGAGGATTTATCATCTATGCCTGTCTCAAGCTCGGCAGAATACCAGTTAAATTGGTGCTCTTTATCCTTTTCGGCGTACTGGTGACGGTTTACGCCATGATCCGCAGTCTGTTCGCTGCTCGGGATACCACGCCTGAGGGCATGCCTCTTCCAGAAGCTGAAGCTCCCCAATTATGGGCATTGTTAAGAAGAGTCGCGGATCAAGTCGGCACGCGGCCGATAGACTCTGTTTATCTTACCGGCGGTGCTGATGTTGCCGTTCTCGAACAGGGCACTATGATGGAAAAAATCCGCGGTGTTGCAGAACGGTCGCTCATTTTGGGAATCGGGGTGCTGGAAGGAATGAGCCAGGCACAGCTCTGTGCGGTTCTCGCCCACGAATATGGCCATTTCGCTCACAAGGATACTGCCGGCGGGAATCTGGCTCTGCAGGTGAGCACATCCATTCGTGAAGCCGCACTAGGCCTGGTTTTCAATAACCTTAATAAGTGGTATAATCCTGCCTGGTTGTTCATCAACGGCTTTTATGAAATCTTTATCATGGTGACTCGGGGCGCTTCACGTCTGCAGGAGTTCCTGGCAGATCGATATGCCGTCATACATTATGGAGCAAAAACATTTATTCAAGGGCTCAAACATGTCATTCGGCGCAGCATTGAATTTGAAAGTTTGGCGGATGTGGAACTCGGACTGGCGGTTCAGTTAAATCGCCTTCCGCAGAACCTCTATCGCTTGACAACGACGAATGACAGCGAACAAGAAATAAATATCAACAGGCAATTCGAAAAAGTAATGGCCGAGCGCACTCACCAACGCGACAGTCATCCTTCACTGCAGCAGCGAATCGAAGCGATCTCTCTCCTGCCCGAACCTGACGCAGTGGAAACGATAACCGGCGAGGCATGGGCTCTGCTGCCGCAGCGTTCATCTCTGGAAGAAAAAATGACCTCGGGTATTTATGAAAATGTTCTCGCTCAAATCAAAATGAGAAAAGAATTTGAGGAGCAGAGCAAAAACGAACGATAAGCCTTTCTGCCATGACATTGATACAAGATTATGAAGAATTAAAGGAGTCGATTTATGCATCCTGTTAACGGTGTGTTTTTTCAAACGCGTGATTATGGCTCGATCGGTCGGCGCTTTCTGGCGGCAATTATCGATATTATGATTTTAGTGGTAGTATTTTTTATACTCTCTGCTACTGGACAGCTGTTCAGTGAAAATTGGGCAGTGAATTTATTGATATTTGTATTTATTGTATTCACAACGGTTTATTTGACATGGATAAAAAAATCTCCGCTGCGAACCCTCGGTTATCGGTTGGCCGGGATAAAAATCGTCACCCTGCAAAATAAGCCGCCTAGTTTGGTCACTATGTTCTTCAGGTTGTTACTCATGTTGTTTTATCCCTTTCAATTTCCGATTGATACTCTGTGGCTGATCAATGATCCCCATCGCCAATCGCTGCGTGATAAACTGACTTGTACCTATGTGATCAGGGAAGATACCATTCCCGTCGGCGAGCGGCAGATTATTTGTGTTAATTACTGCTTGCTCGGTTTTAATTTTTTATTCAAAGAAGTCAAATAGTAAAGGATGATGAGAGATCATCAAAATTCGAGGTGGTACAATGAGATTCATATTAGCTGTATCGGCATTAATTGCAATCCCCTTCTCTCCCCTTTTTTCACTCCCTGCATGGGTCAAAACGGCTGTTGAACATAGTCAGAACTTTGCTGTTTCCGCGGAAGCGGCGGCGGTTGTATTGCATCACAGTGAAAAAGTAGAGATTTCACCGGATGGTAATGCATTCATTATCATTCAGCACGCACATAAAATTCTGAACAGTGACGGACTCGAATATGG
>RPQV01000309.1 GCA_003818595.1 Calditrichota bacterium | reverse complement strand
TTGCCAATCCCTGGGTCGCCGCCGACCAGAACCACAGAACCCGGAACCAAACCACCGCCGAGTACGCGATTGAATTCATTGCTGCTCATCTGCATCCGAGGCAACCGTTGAGCATCGATCTCGTTTAAAGGACGGAGAGGTTGCGTTGATCGGGGCGTCATCACAGCCTGACGAGATGCGGTGCTGGTGACACGCTCTTCGACCAACGAATTCCACTCACTGCAATCCGGACAACGTCCCTGCCATTTGGGCGACGAAGCGCCGCATTCTTGACAGACAAAATGAGTTTTTTCTTTATTCGATCTCGCCATAATACCTGTTTACACAAAAAAAGCCGATTCGAATTTCTCTGCATTCATCGGCTTTATCCTTCATAAAATCGGGCATAACTTATTAAAAATGCTGTAAAGATGCAAGAAAATTCACTTTCGAACAATTGTTAATGACTTGACAAAGGAATGACAATTTTGTAGATTGAATGGTATGAATGGAGATAATATGAAATCCATCTATCGGCTTTTGGTTTTTCTATTGTTCATCCAATGTTTCAAGTCAAAGCCGCAACCGGTGCAACCGGATGTTGCGCAGTTTTTCCAGGTTTATGGAACGTTTCTCAAACTGAGCCAGGCGGATTCACTGGGTATGCATGAAAGCAGCACCCTTTTAGACTCTGCACTACAACTGCATCAGATGTCACAGGCGCAGTTTGACACCACTCTGGCCTATTGTGAAAAGAATCCGGATATTTTTGTCAGCGCCCTGGAAAAATTCGATGTGCACTTTCGTCAGGATTCAACCCGATTATGATACGTCCCTTTTTTCCTGCTTTTGCCAGTGCGCGATGATTTGTTCCGCCAGCTTTACTGAAATGCCTTCCACCTGCTGTAATTCTGCCGACGACGCCTTTTTCAGGCGAACTACAGACCCAAACGTCCGGATGAGTTTCTGTCTGCGCTTGAGCCCGATTCCGGGAATCGCATCCAGCTCCGAGATCAATGCATTTTTACTGCGCAGTTGACGGTGAAAAGTGACGGCAAAACGGTGTGATTCATCGCGAATTCGCTGCAATAACTTTAATCCGGACGAATCGCGCGGAATGTTCTGCGCTTCCGCAACGTCGGGCACAAAAATCTCATCCAGACGCTTGGCCAACGCGACAATAGGCGGAAGTTCAATGGTCAATGTTTTCAGCGCGGAAATTGCCGCGCTGAGTTGTCCTTTACCCCCGTCAATCAAAATGAGATCGGGTAATGGCTTCCCCTCCTTTTCCAAACGACCATACCGTCGTTTCACCACTTCATGCATCATGGCAAAATCGTCGGGGGTCTCTTTACTGCGTATTTTAAAGCGACGATATTCAGCTTTGGCCGGACGACCATTGATGAAACAGACCATGGAGGCAACCGGAAAAGTACCCTGAATATTGGATATATCAAATCCCTCAATCCGTTTTGGGGGCAACGACAACTTGAGCGCCTTTTGCAGGGCTTTGACTGAACCGGCGATATATTCCGCGGCCTGCTGTTTTTTAAGCAGAAATTCACTCAAATGGAAGCGCGCATTCTTTTTGCACATTTCTAAAAGCCGAGCCTTTTCACCGCGCTGAGGCAGAACAATCCTCACTTTTTTCTCTCGTTTTTGGGCCAGCCATGCTTCGAATGTATCCAGTTCTTCTGCCAAGGCTATCGGCACCAATATTTCAGGCGGTATATCCTGCGAATCAAAATAAAACTGCTGCAAAAAGACCCGCAGTACGGTCCGAATTTCCTCACCTTCAACATGTTCCAAGATGAAAAAGTCTTTGCCGATGATTCTGCCCTGCCTCACTTTGAACACCACGCAACAGGCGAACTCATCTTCCGTCGCCAGAGAAATCAAATCACGATCAGCCAGTTCCGGATCCAAAACCTTTTGCCGCTGTGAAAACATTTCAACCGACTTGAGCTGATCGCGCAGACGAGCAGCCTGTTCAAACTTGAGTTCTGAGGCCAAGAGCTGCATTCTTGTCTTCAGATCCTTTTCGATGAACTGGGTGTGTCCTTTGATAAATTCAACAATATACTCAATGGTCCTTTGATACTCTTCCGCGGAGATGAATCCTTCACATGGTCCATGGCAACGGTGGATGTGATAATTGAGGCATACCTTGAATTTGCCTTCACGGATTGAAGCGGGTTCCAGCGGCAATTTGCAGGAACGTATGGGAAACAATTTTTTAATGGTGGACAGCAGCGTTTTCAATCGCAACACATCGGTGTAAGGACCAAAATATCGCGAACCGTCCTTGATGATTTTTCTCGTGGGGAAAATCCGTGGAAATGTTTCGTGGGTCACACGGATGTAGGGAAAACTCTTATCGTCTTTAAGATTGATGTTATAGCGAGGTTGATGTTCCTTGACCAAAGCCGCTTCGAGGATCAATGCCTCGACTTCGGTATCGGTGATGATGGTTTCGAGATCAGCAATGCGGGCGACGAGATGGAGAGTCTTGGCGTCCAGCCGCTTTTTGTCTTGAAAGTAGGATCTGACGCGATTTCGTAAAACCTTTGCTTTACCGACGTAGATTATGTTGCCGCTTTTATCCTTGAAAAGATATACACCAGGCTTTGGTGAGAGGGTTTCGAGTTTTTCAGCAACCGAATGACTCATAAGTTCTGATGATAAAGCCTATACGAAAATGGCAAGTTCGAAGCGATTTCAAATTAATAGGCTGCTGACGCGGTTGTTTATCGCTTCAATAGCATCCATTGCCCGCATTTCCACCATTGACAGATTACTTTTTCTTTTCGTAAGATTGTTTGATCAACTCTTCCAGACGCTGCTTCGGATTCCGGACAATTTCTTCATCAACGATAAATTCATCTCGATTCAACAGCTTGAGCCCATATTCATAGTCGACGAGCAATTCATCGCAAACCAGATCCAGTGTGATTCTTTTCTGAAACGCCATTTGTTTCAAATCTTCAACGGCTGTGGGTGTGAAGGTGAGAACAACGTTATTTCGCATCAAGAACCGTTTCTGCACCTTTTTAATGTAGAACTGTGTCAACAGTTTTTCAAGTTCGCGTTCCGGCGCCTCCACAACGTCGCGTGTGACCATTAATTTGTGGATATCGGTATCCGGGAGCATTTTTTCATATTTCAACAACGTGCGGTCGATCACACTGGTCAAACCACGCGCGCCGGTTCGTTCAGCAAAAGCCAATTCAGCAAATCGTCGAAAGGCGCCGTCATCAAACTCGATATCGATGCCGTAGGCTTTGAAATCATATTTCTTGCCTAAAATAATATTGCTGTTGGGATTTTTAAGTATTTGGTATAAACCCTCGACATCCAAACCATTCAGGCATACTGTGATCGGCAGACGACCGACAAATTCGGTTTCAAAACCATATTTAATCAAATCTTCAGACTTGACCTGTTTGAGGATTTCTTCGTCGCCATATTCCAATACTGCCGATTTTTTATGGCTGAATCCAATGGGCTGTTGTTTCATTCGCCGGCGAATGATGTCGGCCAGTCCGGAAAATGCACCGCTGGTCACAAAAAGTATATTTTTGGTGTTGATCTTTTTACGCGTGACCTTGCCCGTGCGTTGAGCTTCCATCGCGGCTTCCATTTGAGCTGCCAAATCGTGCGGCACTTTGAGATCGACCTCAGCTTCTTCCATCAACTTGAGCAGATTTCTTTGTACGCCGCTGCGGGATACATCAGGCCCAAAACCGTTGCCGCTCGACGCAATTTTATCAATTTCGTCAAGATAAATGATGCCATATTCGGCCAATTTAATATCACCATTGGCTTCATGAACGAGATTTCTGACCAGGTCATCAACATCACCGCCGACATACCCTGTTTCAGAGAATTTAGTAGCATCGCCCTTGACAAAGGGCACACCGATTTTCTTGGCGATCAGTTTGATGAGAAATGTTTTTCCCACACCGGTCGGCCCGATCATCAGAATATTACTTTTGATATTGCCGATCAGCGATTCAAAATTCTCCTGCGCGGTCTCTAATTTCATTCGATTGAAATGAGTACATATCTTTGTGGCCAGAATTTCAACCGCCTCATCTTGTCCTACAACAAATTGCCTAAGGAATGCTTCAAGTTCCGTCGGCTTGAGATTAAAATTCAGTTGGTATGGCGCCTTGGCCGTTGTCTCACTCGCGGGAGGCTGAATCCCCATGGTGTCTGGATTCTGCGGTATGACCACCTGATCTCCATATTTTTCCCTCAGAAAAGCCGAAACATCATTGCGGATTTCTTCAGGTGTCGGTACCTTTGCGTTTTCTGTTCGTTTCATTATTTACCTTTAAATTGTTATCCAACACCCACTTGTGCAATAATTATTCCACACAATTTTCGAGGGCAGGAGGCGTCTTTAATCAAATTGTCTGTTGGTTATCGAGAAATAAACTGCCATTCTGGCCGTCAATTCTGCCAATATTGTCAAGCGGATTCGAATAAAAGGCTGACGTCAAAATTGGGTGCAGAATGGGTGAGTGCTCCGATGGAGATATAATCAACTCCGGTCGCGGCGACTTGACTCACAGTGGCCAGAGTGATGTTGCCTGAAGCTTCAAGAGGGATTCTGCCCTGGACCACGCTGACTGCAGCGCTCAATTCAGCGAGCGACATGTTATCCAACATGATGCGCTGGATAGGCAGCTCCAGTGCCTCCCTGACTTGCTCGATAGTTGTTGTTTCCACCTCGATGGGAGCATGAAAATGGCGCTGCGTCTGAAAATCGAGACATCGGCGAACGGCTTCGGTGATGCCGCCGGCGCCGGCAATATGATTTTCTTTAATCAAGAACATATCATATAGACCCATACGATGATTTTCCCCACCGCCGCAGCGCACGGCATACTTTTCCAATAGCCGCCATCCAGGAGTGGTCTTGCGCGTATCCAGGATTCGACAACTGGACATGGAAACGGCATCCACAAAACGCCGGGTCTGAGTGGCAATGCCGGAAAGTCTTCCCAGAAAATTGAGCGCAGTTCGTTCTGCGGTCAAAATGGGAACGGCAAGCCCGCGCAGGAATAAAACGATCTGCCCGGCATTCACCCGATCGCCATCCTGGCAGTTCATTTCGACGAC
>RPQV01000308.1 GCA_003818595.1 Calditrichota bacterium | reverse complement strand
TGGAAACTTGGTCTCCACAACGGTGAAAAGAATGATGCATTTGCGAGTACAAAAAGCATGAACACGGATTATCGAGAGAGCCAGTTGGTGCTGTGGAGAGATAGTGAGTTTATTAAAATCTGCAGGCCGATTGTACTAGGCTTTATAATTGTTGATCGCTGCCAGTATCTCCTCTTTCTTGGCATCAACGGCCTGCTGACCTATCTCAATGATGGCGGGTATGTTTTCGACTGATTTGAACCCAAGATGTTTGTCGAAAACGACATTGATGAAGATGATCTCATGATGATGAAGGTCGACCGAAAGCGCGAGCTGGCTGCGAGTCAGCCAGGTTGACTGATAGGCGATGCAATGCATGAAATGAGCGATAAAGTTATTCGTTTCTTCTGCCTCACGAACCTCATAGCTCATGGCGATGATGACATCCATGTCATTATGTACCGCTTCCAGGATGGGGACGGGAGAGCTATAGACGCCGTCGATCAACCAGCGGCCTTCGCGACAGATAGGGGGTAAAATGGGGAACATCGCGGAAGAGGCGTAGACGGCATCCCAAAGCGTACCCGATGTCAGCAAAACCGGCGCTCCGGTCAAAAGATCCGTCGATTGTAAAATCAGGCGCGTCGAAAGATCCTGGATTTGCTGGTCACCGAACAATTTTATTAAAGTGAGATGTAAATTTTCCGCCTTGACCAGACCGTGCGATTTATCGAATCGGCCGCAGGGAAGACCCGCAATGGCCAGCAAGGTTCTGTAATCCACTTTTTGAAAGATATCCCGCCGCCACAGTTCACCAGCGAGTTTTCTGACCCGTGATGCGTCCTGCAACATCGCCCATGCGCTTGAGAGAACGCCTCCGCCGCTGCAACCCACCAGCAGATCAGGTTTTATCCCTTCTTGTTCCAGGAATTCGAACAAAGGAATACTTGACAGGGCTTTAATGCCGCCGCTCCCCAGTACAACACCTATTTTGCACTGACGTTTTTGATCGTTGTGTTGAATCTCGTCTTCCATCGGTTGATCCGTTTAACTCACTTGTGTGAGTTCCTTGACCGCCTCTGCCCTGGTTGGAAAGATTTTAAACAATTGGGAAAAGCCGGTAATATCAAAAACTTCCTTGACACATTTATTTTGGCCGCAGAGAACCACTCTGCCGTGCACGGTTTTCAGTTGTTTTAAGGCGATGAGAAGCACACGCAATCCGGCGCTGGAGATATAATCCGATTGCGAAAAATCAATCAACAAATTATGTTGATGGTCGGTAATGAGTTCCAGCAATCTTTTTTCCAGAATCGGGGAAGTGAGGGTATTCACTTTACCCTTCAACTCCACGATCAGGAATTCTTCCATCTTTTGCAGTATGATATCCATACCCGCCAGATCCTTTCCGTATAATTCATGTCAAAGGGCATTTCAACGTGTGCCGGTCGCAGTCGAAAGTGTACCACCTCGATAGATTACGGATTATTTGATTCCGAGTCAATCATTTTCCGTTCTTTCTTTAAATATATAAGACGATAACCTGCACTGGTTATTTTAACCTAAGAAGACGCCATGTAAACATGTCCGGCAAAACAGATCGAAATACCATCTGCCTGATAAAACTGAACTTGTGAAACATTCTCTTGATCTGGTGCGACGTCGCCATCCTGTCCGGTCGGTTTTCCAACAGGGAGGCATAAGACTCGTCACATTTGCGGCGATCAAAACTCTGCATTGACGTATCTGTACCGTCAATAAACCAGACAACAGGTTGCTTTATAAACTCGAAACAACTGAGACCTTTGCAGGAACCTTTAATAAAACGAAAATAGTTTTCAAAGAGCGTGAAAAAGCGAATGTTTTCAACATACTTTATGAAGAAAAAGAGACCGCCGCGACCACTGATCTTGTCAGTTGTGACTTCAATTTTAGTAATTTTTGCTTGCTTTGAATCAGATTTTTTCTCCATATTGCTTTCACCTTTTGGGTTTGTGAACTGTTATTAGGTTGCTTTGTCACAACTAAAATAATAACAATACACTATAAACCCAAAAGGTTTTTTGCTTTTAAGAAGAATCGCTCAGTTTAGGTTATATATATTATAGCTCATTGATTCTCGAAAAATCCTGGGAATTTTAGCACCTTTTATTGTACTGAAGGTGATTGAGAATGTGGGAGGATTTATGAATCAGAAGGGTAACAGCACCAACGCACAAGCGCCGGCTCCGGCGCAAGAGTGCGAAAAAAGAAAAAGACCATCATTTCTCTCGCTTTTTATCTGGCTATTATCGTCATTCCGGTTTTGCTCACGGCGGAGATGCGCCTGTTTTTGATTGTCATTCTCTGCGGCGCACTGGGGTTGTTGACCCATGCCGTCCGCTCGTTCATTCTTTTTGTGGGGAATAAAGAATTCTGCAAGAGCTGGACTTTGAATTATGTGCTGCGTCCATTTCAAGGCAGTCTCCTGGGAGTGCAATTTTACCTCGTCGTGCGCGGAGGCTTTTTCTCGCCCAGCGTCGGCATCGAGGGCGCCAGTCCTTTCGGCATGGTGGCTCTGGCTGCTTTGGTGGGACTCTTTTCCGACAGCGCCATGACAAAACTCAAAGAAATATCCATTGCCGTTTTTGCCAAGGTTGAACCGGCAAAGAATCCGCTGTCAACTGAGAAAGGCAAGGAAGAGTGCCCCATCGATCAAAAAAAAATGACGGGGAATGTCTCGCAAATCCCTTCCAATACTGCCAATGAAACACCACCGGCGGAATCAACAACAATAATGCGACGATAAAGAAAAATATCTGAATCGGAACCATCCAGCGCGCCCATTTGGACCAGGATACGTTGGCGAGACCCAGCACGCCCATTGTCACGCCGGAGGTGGGGAGGATGGGATTGATCCACCCTTCGCCGAAGACAAACGCCAGCACCGCGGTTTGGCGGGAGATGCCGATGACGTCGGCCAGGGGCGCCATCACCGGCATGGTCAGCATCGCCTGCCCGGAGCCGGAATGGACGAAGAAATTGATGATCCCCTGGGTGACGAACATGGCCTGCGCCGCCAGGATGGGGTGAAGATGGGAGATGACCGAGGCGAGGTTATAGAGCAACACATCGAGAATCCTGGCGTCAGTCGCGACCACCAGCAGCGCCCGGGCGCAGGAAATGATAAAGACGACGCCGATCATATCCTTGGCGCCGCTTTTGAACATATCGGTGAATTCATTGACCGAGAGTTTGCCGATGACCCCTGAAATCATGGCCAGCGCAAGGAAGAAGGCGGCGATCTCGATGATGAACCAGTGAAACTGCAGGACGCCGAAGATGAGCAGCAGGAGCGCGATGCTGAAGACGATGAGCACCCATTTCTGTCGGCGAGTCAGAGGCGAATCGCCATGTTCAGGCGATGCTGTTTCCCGATGTCGCTCGATGTCCATGTCATAGGTGGGACTAGACGAAGGATTCTTCAGGATTTTCGCAGCATAGCGCATGACAAAAAAGGTCATGAAAAAGGTGCTGATCACCCAGATGACGGCGCGATAGGCCATTCCGGCGGACAGGGGCAATTCGGCGATGCTCGAAGCAATGCCGACGGTGAAGGGGTTGATCACCGCCGCAGCGAAGCCGGCGGCAGCGCCCAGAAACGGGATGGCGATGCCGACAATCCTGTCGTATCCCATGGAGAGGGAGAGGGGTATGAAAATCAGCACGAACGGCATGGTCTCCTCGCACATGCCGAACAACGTGCCGCCGAGTGAAAACAGGGTCATGGAGATGGGGATGAACAGCTTTTTCAGGTAAGGCTTTTGCGAGAAGGTGTGCGCCATGCGCTGCACCCCGGACGTAATGGCGCCGGTGCCCTGAATGATGCTGAATGCGCCGCCGATGATGAACAGGAAAACAATGATTTCCGCGGCCTGGACAAACCCTTTGATCGGCGCGGTGAGCATGGCGCCGAGTCCCTGAGGGATGTTGGGAATGTAACGAAAAGACCCCGGAACCACCAGCGTCCTCCCATCCTGCACCACGCGCTGATACTCGCCGCCCGGGATGATGAATGTCAATAATGCCACAATGATGACCAATGCATAGATCATCGCTACCGTGTTGACAGTTTTTACCGCTCGCTTTTTCCTGGTCATCATATTTTCGTCTTTAATGATTCATGCTTGTCTTGGAGCAACACCCGTTTAATAATCGCATCATGTGATTATAGATCTGACCTTTATTTATGATGTTTTCTCATACAATGTCAAGAAGTTTTTAATTTGGACGTGTCGGGTGGTGGGTGGTGGGTGGTGATAAGGTGATAAGGTGATGAGGTGAGAATGATGAGTTTGAGATCATCGTTGTAAAAAGACGACGCAGAGCATCAAATAGGGCAGGGGCTGTATCAAAAGTTTTTTGCCACCTCTGATCAATATCACAGTAAATGCGAAGAGCAAGGCTCATGAGCCGCAAAGACGGCTTTGCGCCTTTGCGTGAACCGCCAAAAAATCCTGTTCAGATTACTGATCAAATAGTAAATTCCTTCCATTAAAAACCGGACTTGCATCAATATCCGTATCGGCGAGTTTGCACTTTGGCTTTCCGGATTTCTCATATGGCTTGAATATTGACAATCCCGTCCTTATATTACAATTCGAATAAAGATTCACCTATCTCAGGAGTTGAAAATGGCCAAGTACCGATTGTTGTTGTCGATCTTTATATTTTCATCTTTTCTTTACGCCCAGCCCTGTCCGCTGCCGGAACATCCGCGGCCTGATTTCGAACGTGAACGTTGGGTCAATTTAAACGGTTTTTGGTCTTTTGAGTTTGACGCCGAAAATCGCGGAATCGCTGAACAGTGGCAAATTGGGGAAAAGTCCTTCTCTCGGCAGATTAACGTTCCCTTTCCCTGGGGTTCCCCGCTCTCCGGGGTCTCCGATGAAACGGTGATCGGCTGGTATCAACGGAAGGTGCAAATACCCGAAAAATGGCGCGGAGAACGAGTTTTTTTAATCATTGGTGCGGCTGATTGGCAGACAACCGGCTGGCTCGGTGAGCAGGAAATCGGCTCATTCCAGGGCGGCTATACGCCTTTTGAATTCGAAATCACCGATGCGATTCAGTGGGGAGAAGAGCAGAGAATC
>RPQV01000307.1 GCA_003818595.1 Calditrichota bacterium | reverse complement strand
TTATTGAGCAGCTGTACGGCATCGATTGATTCCGCCAGGCGGCGCGCCTGAGCGATGACGCGCTCCGGCTCGGTCTTTGCGGTATAGGCCAGATTATAAGAAAACAAAGCCTGGTGGTAGATATCCTGCATCTCCTGAGCACGCCTCAAGCCGATGCGAAACAGAGAATCCGCCTGGACGAGCTGCGATTGATAGTAATCAGCGAGCCCTTGATAATGCCATCGTTGCAGGTCGTCGATCGTCAGGCCAAGGCCGCCGAAGAGTGAATCGGCCGATTGATATTCGCCACGATTGTATTTGCTGCAGGCGCGATAAAATATCAGGTCGGTGGGCGGCAGGTCAAGGGATTGCAGATATTCTGCGGTATGAAAGGCGTTGTTGTTTTTCGCGTCAAAGGCGAGGTAATCGAGTGCGGGCGAGTGGTTGGAGATATCCGATGACAGCGCGAGCCGATAAAGTTTATCCGCTTTGTTCAAATCTCCTTGGAAAACCGCGAGCCTGGCGAGCATCCACGATGCACCGGCAGGGTTGCCCGCTTTCTCGAGGCGCGAAAAATAGGCATCCGCGGCGTCGAGCTGATTTATTTGGACAAATGCTTCAAAAAGAAATTCATAGGCCGTAAGGAATGAGGGGTGGACAGTGATAAAAGATTTGAGGAAATCGATCCTCGCCGGTGAAAAGGAATCGAATCCGCATAGTTGTTGATAAAATTCGGCAGTATGAGAGTCATTATTATCTGCTGGAAAAAGAGCAGATGCCTGCAGTAAAATGAATGAAAATATGACGCGCGCCCACATCATTTTAGCCACTGCTTTGAATCACCCAAATTGCCCTGCCGAGTTGAACGTCAGAATTGCCGAGTTATCAAAAACAGATTATCTTGCATTATTGAGCAATAAATGCGCTTCGGCATAAAAAGGATCCATTGGATCAATCTCTTTTAAAACTTTTTCTGCTGATTCCGTATCCTTCAACAGGGCATATGTCATGCCCAGAAAAAAATGCGCGGCGCCGGTTGATTGCCAATCGTTCGTACTGTTAATCGTTAATGCCTTTTGAAAAAGGGCAACACTTGAGTGAAGATGTCTATTTCGAAACAAATAATTGTCGGCGGCTCCGAGATGTGCCATTGCATAATAAAAGTAAAAATTGCTCTGTTCATTGGGTTCAACGGTTGATTCTCGGGATATCTTTGCGTCGGCCTCTTTAAAATAAGCAAGAGAGGAGTTGTAATCCTTCAAAATATAGGAATTGAGAGCGAGATCGAAAGAATGATGCCAATCTGGTGAATGATGTGAACTATTTAGTGATTGGCCGGAACGAAGATTCATGCCGGCATTTTGTTGGGTTTGAACTGTCGCATCCAGGAAAGGAATTAAAGGTGATTTGAGATATTTTTGATAAGCTTCCTGTGAAAGGTCAAAATCAATAAAAGACATTGAGATGATTAACAGGACCAATAATGAAAAACCGAGCGCGGGCAATACGAGTCGCGGACGTTTAACAATACATTTTTCGAAAAACCGGCTGATGAATTGAAGGGAATCGTTTATTTTGGAGGATTTTGCTGAGATCGATAATGCCTTTTGTACTAAAAAGTCATCAGAGACCAGATCTATATTTTTCAAGTCCGGATCATTTTTTTCAATTTTTTGCGAGGCGATTTTAACATAGGGAATGAATACCGCAACAAAACGTGGATTATAAAAAAATTGATCCAAAAAGCGCTGCGCCAGCTTTTTATTCAGACGATTACAAAGGACATTTTCAATCAAGTGCTGCAGCTCTGGATGTGACAATTGTGCGTGTTTGCTTTTATGGGGAATTTTGCACTTGCGGCGGCATTTTTGAATGATTTGCAGCAACAGTTCGTTTTCAGCAGAGATGTCAGGCGGTGCTGATCCCAATAGTGATCTGTCGTTGTTGAAAATCTCGATAATTTGATCATTAATCAAAGTCATGTCTTACTGAACTTTATATTGTTGTTGCAGATGAAGAAATGTTTAAACACCCGGCAGTAGACGTTAAAACACCAAAAGCAGTCATTGAGGTGTCTGGCTAATCGCTCATGCTTTGCGTTTGATTCTTCAAGTTCATCAAATAATAAATGAGCAATAAAGAAAGCATAATTTGATTCCAGAAATGGACGGTCCTGAACACAACATGAATTCGGGAATTCCAAATAGCTGGTCAATCCCTGCTTTATTTTATAAAATTCAGAAACCATCAAATCAAAAAGGTGACGATCCTCGCCATTTATCTGGATATCAGATTGGAAGTCGCTTTTCATATAACCTTCCAACAAAGAAATCAGCCTTCCCAGCTTTTCAGCACCAATTTGATCCGACTGCAGCACCGGCATCCTTATTCAATTCTGAGCTACAAAATCCTGCCAGACATCAAAATATGTTCACGAGCAATCTCAAGTAACAATACGCAAAGCCCCACGTATCCCTTTTCAATATAATTTAATTTTTGTTATGAAAAGAGCCCTTATATCCTAATAAGTGCATCATTTTAGTTGTTTTCAGACAGGTTATTTTTATCGTCATTATTAAATTTTAATCTAGTCCGCCGGATAATTTGTTCAAGGGCAGGCAGCGAGTATCTTTTTAAAAAAGGAAGGCAGCGGAGCATTTCCAGTGACCAATCATCAATGACATGAAGATTAAAAGTCAATATTTTTATCTCCTGATTCTTTTCTTTTTTGCCGGATTGAGTCCGTAATTTTTTGACGATGTATTCAAAAAAGAAAGTGATATTGTCGTATTGATAGTCAACGTTCTCGGCAATGATATTATCTTCGTCGTCTTGACTTTTCAACGAAAATTGATCAATATAACGGTTGGTGACTCTGATGCAAATAACCGACAAATAGGCGAGGAAAGCTTTTTCACTATCGACAGCGCGAAATTTACGCAGACTTGAGCAATTATTTCTGCATAGTTCTATCAGCACCAGATTCAATAATTCATCAAGAACATCCTGCTTGTTAACGATCCAATGCTTTTTATGAATTTTTTGTATTTGACAAAGCAATACTTTATAAATGAAACGCTTGTAGCGTTGAATAAATATTTTCCACCCTTCTTCTCTTTCGTGAACAACTTGACTGGAGCAATTTTTAATTAAATTTTCCAGCGTTCTATTATCCACAAAGGAACTCATTTGAATCATCTCTTTCTAAATCAGTTAAACCCATCATGATATTTTATGAGTACAACTCGCAATAATAATAAAAATTACAATAATTTAAATAAATAGCAACATTTTTCATTTCTTCTGTCATAAAAATCAACACATCTTCCACTTATTAATATAGAAGGCCGGAACAGAATCTTTTTAGAGGGGGGTTTCGGCTCAGCACGGGGCGCCTATTGTGATTATGGGCGCCTCGATGTTTTAGGGGAATGGCGGAGAGCGAAAAAATCAAGTCAGGCAGGATCGGATGTATTTGCTGCCGCGGAATCTGAATCAATTCATAACTCGGCATTCCAATTGTCGCCATGCACTTGACTGTTGCTCATGCTCAAATTTTTACTATATTATAATCGTCCACTATTGATTGCACCACTTTCCCCTATTCCATTTGAAGTTGGTGGAAAAGTCATGAAAGACCCAAGGAGCATGAGCATGATGAACAAATTCATAAAGGTCCTGCTATTCGCGGCATTCTGTCCGCCGCCTGACATTCCGGCGCAAACCATCGAATCCTTGATGAAGGAGCTGCCCCCCTATTTCTCCATCCTCACCACCTGGGGAGTGCGTCCCGATTGGGATGAGACGTCGGAGAACGTCTATTTCCTCAACAAGATCGTCGGCGATGTGTTCAAGATCAATGTCAAAACGCGGGAGGTGTCGTGCGTGACCGGCGGCTTTTATCACGGCGGCATTTTCCGCGCCCAGTGTCTGACGAACGGCGATCTGCTGCTGGCCATGGGCGGCGACACCTTTGACGCGAAAAACCCGGAACGAGACCGCCACACCGGCCTGCAGCTACACCTCCTCAGAAAAAATGATCTCAAACATCCGCTTCCGCTGGGCGAGATGTGCGAAGAGGGACCGGCAGTCTCCAAACAGCAGATGAAGATCGCCTGGACTCTGGTCGGACAACGGGAAATCTGCACCGCGGATATTGTCTATGAGGACGGCGTGCCGAGGCTGATCAATAAAAGGCTGCTCCTCTCCTATCAGGACTCGAGCGCCTACGTCCGCCTGGAAACCCAGGACTTTCGCCCGCCGGACGACAGGGAGCTGATCTTCACCCACTATTGGGGCGATGAACGAGACGCTTATCACCATTCGCAGACGTGCGGCATCGATCTCCAGAACGGCAAGATCACCGATTATACCCATATTCCGGACAGTTATAACGAAGCTGAAGGCATCTTTCCCGACGGCCGATATGCCATGATCGAGAGCGACCGGCACCAGCCCATGGCGCTGCGCAACCAGTACAAGCTCGATGTCTATAAACTCAAACTCGACGGCAGCGGCAAGGCCGAACGACTGGCGGACTTTTCCATCCGCTACCCCGGGGTGCTGCGCTCGGACAATCCGGTCGTCGACCGGCAGGGCAAGTTCATCGCGGTGCAGTTCGGATTCATGGCCGGCGCCGGGGATGGCAGGGGGATATTCCTGTTCGATCTCGACAAGTATGAAGCGATGAAGGCAAAAGCGGGCACGGGGGATACTGCACCTTAGAGTTCAGCGAGGCAGAGGATAAAATGACATGTACACCCTGAATTCACGCAAAGACGCAAAGAGCGCAAAGGTTGATCTCGTACAGAGACAATCGAGCAGAGTGCTGACTTGCCATTTCATAAATTCATGCAGCGTTTTCAATATAATGCTTATTTTATATGAAAACCTGATCTGCAAAATCCGGCGGCCGGCCGATTTCTTGGCCGTTGTGAGCGCCGGGCTCGATGTTGCCCGATTTATGGATTTGACTTGATGTGTGGAAGAAGAGTGTGTTCGTGGTCAATCTGCAGTCGTTAAATCTGTCTCCCCCGGAGAATTCTCTATTTTCGCAATCGGTTGGCCAACTTTTTTAAACGGTAGGCCAACTTTTTAGAACGGTACGACTACTTTTTCAAACGGTAGGGCTACTTTTTTAAACGGT
>RPQV01000306.1 GCA_003818595.1 Calditrichota bacterium | reverse complement strand
TGATCCTGGCCGGCGACATCCCCAAGGCATTCAAGATGGCGGAAAAATATCTCGTCGGCACACCAGCACGCATCCGTTCTTATCAGACGCTCGGCGACCTCTTTCTCGATTTCGATGACAACGATGTCCAGGAATACGTGCGCGACCTCGATCTGCGCACCGGCGTGGCGACGGTAGCCTATCGCCAAAACGGCGATCGCATCCTGCGTGAAATATTTGCCTCGGCGCCGGATGATCTGCTGATCGTTCGCATCAGCGGCGAAAAGACGGGATCGTTGAACCTGACCGTGCGCCTGGAGCGAAAACAGGACGCTCAGACCATTGCCATTGGTGATAACAGCCTGTTAATGAGCGGGCAGATCATCGATGCGCCCGATCCACAGCGCGGTCCCGGCGGCGCGCACATGCGCTTTGCGGCGCGGCTCTCGGCAGTCGCCGACGGCGGCAAAATCATCGTGACGGACAATCGTCTGCGTATCGAGAAGGCTGACGCCGTCACCTTACTGTTGACCGCAGCTACGGACTATAGCCGCGACCTGTTGTCATTCGATCGCAACAAGTCGCCGGAAGCCGTCTGCGAGGCGATTCTCACGCAGGCTGCGGTCAAGTCTTTTGACGATCTTGTAACAACGCATGTGGGTGATCATCAACAGCTCATGGATCGGGTATTCTTATCATTGGGTAATCGAGGAACGGACGATTTGCCGACTGATGTTCGACTCAAACGGGTCATCGATGGCGAGCAGGATTTAGGCCTCATCGCGCTCTATTTTCAATTGGGACGCTATCTGTTGATGGGCAGTTCGCGCGCCCCCGCGGTGTTGCCGGCCAATCTGCAGGGCATCTGGAATGAGCATATCAATGCGCCGTGGGATTCTGATTTTCACACCAACATCAACCTGCAAATGAACTACTGGCCCGCAGATGTGACCGCATTGCCGGAAACGATGGAACCTTTAACCGAGTTTTTTCTCAAACTGCGCGAGCCCGGCAGCCGAACCGCCCGCGTCATGTACAACGCTGACGGCTGGAACATCCACCATCTCACGGATCTCTTCGGTCGCACCGGTCTCATGGACGCTATTCAGTGGGGCACGTCGCCGCTGGCCGGGGCGTGGATGACATTGGGGTTTTGGGATCATTACCTGTTCACCCAAGACGTCGATTACCTTCGCACCAAAGCTTGGCCGCTGATGCGGGGATCGGCGGAATTTATGTTCGATTTCCTGATCGAGGATAAAGAAGGATACCTGGTGCCGGCGCCGTCGATGTCGCCGGAAAACGCCTATATCCTGCCGAGCGACGGTAAAGCCTATCAGTTGACCTACGCAGCGACGATCGATGTGCAGATTATTCGCGAATTGCTGAATGCCTGCCTGCTGGCTGCCCCAATCGTCGACGCCGATGAGGCATTCCTCGAACAATGTCGCCGGACACTGGCCAAGCTGCCGCCGATGCGCATCGGCGCGAACGGCACGATTCAGGAATGGATCCATGATTATGAGGAAGCAGAACCCGGACATCGGCATATCTCGCATCTGCTCGGCCTTCATCCCGGAACTCAGATCACACCGGAAATACCCGAATTGTTTGATGCCGCCAAACGCACCATCGAGAGACGCCTGGCGCACGGCGGCGGCCACACCGGGTGGAGCCGCGCCTGGATCATCAACTTTTACGCGCGCCTGCTTGACGGCGCCGAGGCGGGTAAACACGTTCAGCTGTTGCTGCAGAAATCGACGCTGCCCAATTTGTTTGACACGCATCCCCCTTTTCAGATCGACGGCAATTTCGGCGGCACAGCGGGAATCGCGGAGATGCTGCTGCAGAGCCATAACGGCGTGATTCGATTATTGCCGGCCTTGCCGATGACGTGGTCCGAGGGCAGCGTCTACGGCCTGCGAGCGCGCGGCAATTTTCGCGTCGAAATGCAGTGGCAAAACGGCCGGTTGAGTCATGCGCGTATTGTCTCCGATTCAGGAGGACTATGCACCGTTGCCCACGGCGGCCAATTGAAACGCATCGAAACACAAGTGGGACAGGAACTGCTGTTGGGAAGAGATTTTTGAAAAAAAACAGCCACGGATTGACACGGATTGCATATTTTGCATATCAATAATGTTTAGTTAAAATCAGTACGGGGCGAATATATCATCAATGAGCCTCGCACGAGACGCAGAGTTTCATCTCGTCGCACACCTTCATCACGCACATCGATGCAGTTGCAGCAATGTGCCAAGGTGTACGACGAGGTACTTCTCCGTTTCCGTGGGAGGTCAACCTGTGCGATCTTTGCGTGGTCATGCATCAGCGCTGATCCGTGTCCATCCGTGCCAGATATTTTAGATTCGCAAAGGTCGGGACAGCTTTTCCTTGCATCTCTAATTAACTCTGCTAAATTATGACGGAGAGCGGTTCAGGCTTGTTAAAATCGGGTCGAAACTGTGAAAGCACTGGTCAAGAAATCACTGCTGCTTGTTATTGTTGCATGGGCATCATGGCTATCGAGCTCAGGATGCCGACCTGATTCTTCATCCCATCGACAGATCACTTTTTGGGCGATGGGGGCTGAAGGGGAAAAAATAGCTCCTCTCCTTCAAATCTTTCAAGACAGTCATCCCGATATTAAAGTCAATCTGCAGGTTATTCCCTGGGGAGCGGCGCGCGATAAGCTGTTGACGGCATTCGTCGCCGATGCCGCGCCTGATGTATGCCAACTCGGAAACACCTGGGTGCCGGAGTTCAGTGCGCTCGGCGCCATCATTCCGCTGGATTCCCTGATCAGGAGTTCGACCATCGTTCAATCCGAGCGCTATTTTAAGGGAATTTGGGATACCAACATCATCAATGATTCAGTTTACGGCATCCCTTGGTATGTGGATACGCGATTGCTGTTTTATCGCACCGATATCCTACAAGAAGCCGGTTTTTCGCACCCCCCGCAGACCTGGTCCGAGTGGGTACGAGTCTGCCGCAAAATCACCCAATTACCGTCGGACAAACGTCCCTCCTACCCCTTGTTTCTATCGACCATTTTCAACGATTGGCAGGTGCCGGTGATCCTCATTCTGCAGAATAACGGCCGCCTGCTCAGAGATAATGATTGCTACGGTGCGTTCGACGATCCGGCGACCATGGAGGCATTGACTTATTATGTCAAGTTCTTTCATGACAACCTGGCGCCCAGACACATGAGCTTGGTCACCAACATCTATCAGGGTTTTGCTGATGGATTTTTTGCCATGTTCATCACCGGCCCGTGGAATGTGAACGCAATACGTCAGCGCGAGCCGGAGTTGTCCGGTCGTTGGACCACGGCGCCGATTCCTGCGGGCATAAACGGCGTCTCGGTGGCCGGTGGGGCGAGTCTGGTGGTCTTTTCTCACTCTCGGGAGAGAGGCGCCGCCTGGCAGCTGATTGAATTTCTGTCCACTGCTGAAGTTCAAGTGCAATTTTTCAACCTGACGCAGGACCTTCCGGCCGTTCGTCAAGCGTGGGAAGCCGCTGAAATTCTAAACGATCGAGAGGTATTCCCCTTTTTCGATCAGTTACAGCAGGTGTCTCCCGCGGTCAAGATTGCCGAATGGGAACAGATCGCGGTCAAGCTGCAGGAACGGCTCGAAGAAGTCATCTTTGAGCAGCAGCCGCTGGAGAAAGCGGTCAGGCAGCTCAATCGAGAGGTGGATTTGATTCTCGAAAAACGGCGTTGGTTGCTGGCGCACGGAGTGCTGCAATGAGAACGCGCTTTTATATCCCCTATTTATTTTTAGCCCCGGCGATGGCGACGCTCACCGTGTTTCTATTTCTGCCCGTATTTGCCGCATTGCTGATGAGCTTTACCGATTTTGACATTTATGCCCTGGGTGACTGGAATGCCATTCGCTTTGTCGGCATCGGCAATTATCACCTTTTGCTTCAGGATCCGATGTTTTGGAAATCGGTTTGGAATACCGCCTACTTTGTGGTGATTGGCGCACCGATGACCATTTTCGCCGCCTTGTTGGCAGCTCTGGGCATGAATTCCCGCCGGTTGCGACTGCGCAGCGTTTATCGCCTGGCACTCTTCACGCCGGTCATCACCTCCCTGGTCGCCGTTTCCGTGGTGTGGAAGTACTTGTATCATCCTCGCTTCGGATTGGTCAATTATCTCCTCTCTTTTTTTCATATCGGTCCCATCGACTGGCTGGGAGATCCGCACTGGGCCATGCCCGCGCTCATTCTCATGGCGGTGTGGAAAAATTTTGGTTATTATATGATGATTTTTCTGGCGGCGCTGCAGACCATTCCGGATTATCTGTATGAGGCCGCGCGATTGGACGGCGCCGGGGCACTGCAGCAGTTCAGGCATGTCACTTTGCCGCAATTGGCGCCGACAACGCTGTTCGTCACCTTGATGACCATCATTGGTTATTTCCAACTGTTCGCCGAGCCTTACGTCATGACCCAAGGAGGGCCGGTCAACAGCACCCTCAGCATTGTCTATTATCTCTACCAACAGGGATTCAGATGGTGGTCGCTGGGTTACGCCTCCAGCATTGCGTTTGTCCTGGCGCTGTTTATTTTCGTCATCGCCATGCTGCAGATGCTGCTGAGGAAGAAAGCGGCGTGAGATGGAGGGAGAGAAATGAACAATCGATTAATGGTTTGGCGCAAGTTCGCTGTCATATTTTTCAACGATTCACGCAAAGACGCAAAGCCGCAAAGGAAGAAGAAAAAGGTACTGCCACTCGTCGCACACGCTGATCAGATATTTCGTTTCGAGTGCAACAAATTGCCAAGGTGTACGACGAGCTCCTCCTTCGTGTCTCTGCGTCTCCCTCGTTCCCATGCTCCGCATGGGAATGCCTCTTCGGACGCTCTGCGTCCATTTCCGCCACATATCTGCATCGTCTGTAATCCGTCGGCGCGGAGCGCCGAAGAACAGATTCCCACGCGGAGCGTGGGAACCAGGAAATCGGGCTTCGACTCCGCTCAGCCACCGAGGAAAGAGGCGTTTTTACACAGTCTGAGAGCGTGGTAACGAGGGATAAACTTGAATAACCTGACATGGATGAGACGAATTGAATAAACCACGACCCCGAAAATCCACCGGCGCCGCGATCGCTCTGCAGCTGCTGATGACTCTG
>RPQV01000305.1 GCA_003818595.1 Calditrichota bacterium | reverse complement strand
TTTTTGTAATCCCCCATTTTTCCCCCGATTTGATCTTTTCAGTTCAGTTTCAGCATTTTGATTGACTCCAATAGAATCAAATTTTCGCTTTTTGCTGTCAGCATCAGAAAATAGATTCCGGCCGCAGCGTCAATTCCGCGATTTGTCCGGCCATCCCATTCAAATTTATGCCATCCCATCGGCAAAGGACCCATATTTGCCCGGTAAACCGATCGGCTGAGCACATCCGTAATGTTCATCTGTAAAGTAGCCTGCTCAGAAAGATAAAAGCGTATGCTTGTTGTCGGATTGAATGGATTGGGGTAATTCTGGATGAGATGGAATGATCTTGTAGGTTCCTGCGGCTCAATATCAATATCTGACAACATACCATCAAACCATTGGAGAATGCGGGCGACAACCTCAGCAGCGCTCGTGCTCCTCGGTCCGGCGACTCCTTCCAGTCCAAACGCAAAATAGGCCAGCTTACTGCCGGTTTGCGGATCGCTATATCTTATGGCGGACACCTTCTGGCTTGGCAAATAAGTCATCATCCGGAGCGCGGGGGCAAGAGGAATGATCTCGCTCTTGCTCGTTTGGTTGTCCGCTGCGGTGAATGCATCATGAAAACGGATCGCCAAACCTTTTCCAACCAAATCGCTCTGAAGACCGACAACTGAATCATCACCAACCCAGTCGTCTATGTACTCTGCATGCAGTACCTCATTATAAAAACGTCTATCAGCGATAGAACCATTCTCAGCAAGATCATAGCCGATATTTTGGCCGGTGAGCAACAAGCTTCCGCCTGACTGTAAATAGGCCTGCAGCACAACCTGTTCTTCAGCAGTCAGGGTCGTGGAACGATCATCGCCGGTGAACCAAAGTACCTTTTTAAATCTTTTTAATGTCTGATCAGATGGTACTCCTGCCTTGTTAACATTCCAGGTTATTGCATAGTCCTTATTCTGAATTGCCATTTGTTCATAATAACTTTCAAAATTCAGACCGTCGTCATCATCAACAATCAGTAGAGACGCTTCACCAATCGGAAATTGGAAAAATTGCGATTCAGCGGCGCCTTCAGCAAAGGTGAGGTCTACCCTGAACTCTGCCAGTCCATCTTGTGCGTCCTGCATCACCTGCAGACGAAAACGGCTATCGGTATTAACCGCGAATGAATTGAAGGGCATATCGCCCAAATCACTGACGTTGCTGACAAGTTGAATATCGGGCGACAAGGCGTGCAGGATTGCTTTGACCGCGTGGGCATTCACTCCCTCATTGTATAATTTGATGAGTAAATCGAACGATTCTCCTTTGTTCAATTGAACAACCTCATCGCCGTCTGCATTAATGAATTCAAAAGACTCGAGCCGCAACTGAGGAGTGGAGATTAATTCAGTCCTTCTCAAAATCCAATTTTCTTTATCCAAAAAGACTTGCTGCGGTTGCTCTTCAAGCCATAGAGTATAAGCCTGCACGGGTTGAGAGTTATCGATGACAAATGTCTGTTCTCCTGTGCTCGTCTGCACCGTCACATCGATCGGCATTTGAAAAACAGGACCAAAAGATTGACCCTGTTTGATCACCAGCTGCAATTGATAGCCATTCCCCCCAATGATCGGGTCAGAACCCCAGGAATATTGATAAACAGGGCTGCCGCCTTTATATATCCATTGCTGAAAAAAAGCATGCAGCGATTTGCCGGATATGCGTTCGCACAAAGCCTGAAACTCTTCAGTGTTGATGGTTCTGAATCGGAACTCCTCATAATAGCTTTTGAGAATGGTAAAGAAAAGATCATCACCAACGACATGGCGCAGCATATGCAAAACCCAGGAAGCTTTGGCATAGGTTGTTTGATAAAAGAAAATATCATCGATTTCAGGATTTTCGACGTAAATCGTCTCTTCTCCGAAATAGACATTTTGCGCCATATCTTGATGAAGCGCTTCTCGGCCACGGGTTCGTTCCCACCATAATGCCTCTGAATAGGTGGCAAATCCTTCATTCAACCAAATATGATGAAAATCTTCACAAGTGACCATATCTCCCCACCACTGATGTGCCAATTCATGGGCGATTAGCGATTCTCCCCATCCCCCGAGGCTGGTGAGCGTCTGATGTTCCATGCCTCCACCCCAAGTGAATTCGGCATGACCATATTTCTCATCGATAAATGGATATTCGCCAAAAATATCGGCAAAAGTTTTTATCATTCCGGCTGTTTTGGCATAATTCTGCCGCAACGCTTCATAATGATTCCGAAAGACATAGAACTCTATTTCCATTGAATCGTTGTTGGCATTGACGTACCAATCAGAAAAAGTAAAGTAAGGATGAATGGCAAGGGAGACCAAATAGGTGGCAATGGGATAACGTTCCTGCCAGTAATACACCTTTTTACCATCGCGCTCTTCCACCTTTGTCAGCAATCCATTTGAAGCCACAATCAACGGATCAGGAACGGTTACCTTGATATCAACGGAATCAGCTTTGTCGATAGGTGCATCCTTGCACGGCCACCAATTTCGAGCGCCAAAGGGTTCGCTGAGCGTCCAAATCATGGGACGGCCATCGTAATGATCAAAGGCAAAGGCGC
Source organism: Calditrichota bacterium (assembly GCA_003818595.1). Classification (GTDB taxonomy): domain Bacteria; phylum Zhuqueibacterota; class Zhuqueibacteria; order Residuimicrobiales; family Krinioviventaceae; genus Fontimicrobium. Next base: position 2,546 of record RPQV01000305.1, on the reverse strand, counting down.
CAAAACCACTCAATGATGGAAGACCTTGATAGACGATGCGCGTTGTGAATAAATCTCCCGCACGGTACGGTTGATCGAGTTGGATGGTCAAGAGATCATTCGTATGTCCAAAAGTCGTTTGTATGCCGTTCGCAAAGACTGAATCAACGGTCATATTGTTTAAAAAATTCAATTGAGCTTGATCCAATCCCTCTTTCAGCACTCGAGCGGTCATGGTCACACGACCAGACAACATGGATTTGACATGATCAGGAAAGAGGTCGAGCCCATAATAAACCACATCGAATTGTTTCTGATTTTCAGTCAGCTGGCTATTGGATTGGCTCGTCAATTCATAAAGCCGCTGCTTGGACGCAGCTTCCTGCTGCAATTCACTTTTTTCCGATGGTTGGTCTACATCGGCGAAAGTAGTACCGACGCAAAGCAAAGCATACCATAAAGTCAACCGACGCATTCGTCTTGTCTCCAAATTAATATTCCTGCAGAATCATGAGGATATCCAGTAGGAAATACGGATCGTTCTATAAACCCTCAGGTGCCTTCTGAGCTTACGTCTTTGGTCATCAAGAGTTCCCGATAAAATGGCCGCCGTCAGTTCTCACCTAAAAAGTCTGTAGCTCAAATTGCCCCCCCATGATGCCGACTGATCACTTTTTGCGGCTATACTCTCCCCACCCGCCCTGGGTGATATTGATTTTGATTCCTGAAACGGCATCATTCTTCAGCTCAAATTCATATTCAGCATCAACAAATGCGGAATAAAATCGCGTTTCTGATTCCGCATATAACGGTTGATCAGCACTGCCGCCGGGGAAATCGGCATACAGCTGTCCGTCTGCAAGTGAAATCTGCACTTGACCACCATAGGGATTATTATACGCCCCGACGTAGCGTTGCAGTATTTTATCTCCGAGAATGAGCTGTTTTCTACAGGCAGGAGAATCAGGAGTTGCTGGGAGTTCTCGAATCCAGATATTGCGAAAACGAACGGGATTGCCATGATCCTGCAATGCAAGGGGCAACTTGGGCGGATGGATAGAATAAGGTGATCGGCTGCACCAATTGGTTGGACCCGTCAGTTCCACATGATCCTGGGTCAGCACTCCATTGTGCAGAACCGTAATAAAAGCAGGAACGATGAGCTCCCCATGACCATTGAACCTGGGCGCTTTGAAAATGATATCATAGGTCTGCCATTCTCCTGGTTTTCGACAGACGTTGACTTCAGGAGGATATTGACCATATACTGCAGCGCATTGACCATCCGCATAAGTGATGTTGTCGTAAGAATCAAGAACCTGGACTTCATAGATACCCATTAAAAAAACACCGCTGTTGCCGCGTCCCTGACTTGAGCCCTGCGCCGGAGTGGGTGTTGCAAATTCGACATGCAGCTGGCAATCGCCAAAACCTTGAAGCGTCCTCACATACCCGGCGCCTCGGACAGACTCCATAACATCATCCTTGATGATCCATTTTGCCGGACTGCCGTCCATCGTCCGCCAAGCGCTCATATCCTTTCCGTCAAAGAGTATCACTGCATCGGATGGAGGAGTAGCCGGCTGATCCGGATTCATATAGGTGGGCGGAGTCACTACAGGAGGCAATGGTCTCTTGCCGTCATGAACCCGCCAGATCAATGGGGAATGTCGATCCTCATTTTGGCCGGTAATGGATTGCGCTGATGCCATGACGCCGCAAATGGTATTCGCGAATAAGAATATAACCCAAAATGAAATTAAAACTTGTTTCATAACCAATTCTCCTCTGATTAAAAATAAGCCATGAGTAGTGCTACTCGATATAAAGTGGAGCAATAATTCTGACTTGAATTACTTTTTGTGCGTTTGCCTCCAACACTTCAATGCTGTATCCATTGATCTCGATTTTCTCGCCGGCAGCTGGTATGTATTCCAATTTGTCCTCCAGCAATCCCGCGATGGTCACATAATCTCCCTCAGGCAGATGCAATTTTTGAACATCTTTCAGTTCATCGATTGATGTTCTGCCGTCCGCAACGAGTGTCCGTTGACCAGAAATCTGCACGCGCGATTTGGGCTTGTCAAACTCATCACTGATGGACCCGACCAGTTTTTCTACAATATCTTCCAGCGTGACTAATCCTGCAGTGCCGCCATGTTCGTCGACGGTGATGGCGATGCTTTTTTTGCCCTTCTGCAATGTCTGTAGGGCTTCCAACACGCGCATTGATTCAGGCAAAAACAGTGAGGCACGAAGTGGGGGAAATTCATGTCCGCCTTCAGTGAAAAAATCCCGTGCGTAATAAAAACCATCAATTTGATCCAGATGATCCTTAAAGACGGGAAGACGCGAAAATCCACTTTCCTTGAAGACCTGTTTGACATGATCGAGGGAATCATTCTCATCCACCCCGACAATATCAGTGCGCGGGACCATGATATCCCACAACCGACGATCCCTGATTTTTAATGCGCCTGCCAGCAATATTTGATCATGACTGGTTGAAAGTGCAGTAGTGGCATATTCACGAATTAAGATCGGCAAATCAATTTTTGAAAACAAAC
>RPQV01000304.1 GCA_003818595.1 Calditrichota bacterium | reverse complement strand
GTTGCGCCAGGCAGTTCTATTATCAGCACGACGCTGAACGGCGCTTATCAAAAATGGAATGGTACTTCATTTTCGGCCCCATTTGTCTCCGCGGCGGCAGGCTTGATCGTTGCTCATTTTCCCGATATGACCCCGGATGGGATACGCGCTCGGCTCGTCGATTCGGCATATGATCTTGGCTTGAGCGGGTGGGATGCCACTTTCGGCGCCGGGCGTCTCGACGTGTACCGGGCGCTGAGCAATGATCAATCTTCGATAGTTCAAATCTCCCAGCCGCGCCTGGATGCCGGCTTTGCAGCGGGCCCCATCGTGATCCGGGGCTCTGCATGGAGTGCCAATTTTCTGCAATTCGAACTCTTTTATGGAAAGGGTTTCAATCCATCACAATGGACTCCCATTGTCACCCCGAATTTATTCCCGGTACTTGACGATGTCCTCGCTATTTGGGAAACTCCACCAAATGAAGAGGGCGAATATACGCTCAAGTTGGTGCTGACGGAAAAAGGGCAGAAAACGACGGTTCACATGACGAGGATATTCATTGATCCCACTCCTCCAAAGATACAAGGGGTACAACTCATTCCGATGGTTGATGCTGATCGTCATTCCGTTCTGATACAATATGAAACCGATGACCTGTGTGAAGGATCAGTTTATTATCGTCCCAGTAGTGAACGTGAATTTCAAGAAATACCTTTATCTTTTAGAACCCGAGTCCTACGCTATAACCTGAATCAGGACAATGTGGAAGGCATGGTTGATTTGTTCTTTACCGCTCGAAACAGCGCAGGATTGATGAGCTCTGATGACGCGAATGGTCGATATTATTCGGCTGATCTGACAGCCCCTCCGTTGGATGTTGCCCGTTTTACTCCGAATGGCATGTACATCCCCTTTGGCCGCCTCTTATCATCAACGTATGATTTCAATGCGAATGGAATGCCGGAGCTCATTACTTCGACCTATGAGAATGGCGCCATCGGTGCAGTTAAATTCTATGAATGGCAGGATGATGAGCCTGTGGAATGTTTTTCTACCGATAAAAAACTCATCCCCCGGGCAATCGGTGATTCCGATGGCGATGGCAACCTCGAACTGCTTTGCGGATTGGGAATAGACAGCTACCTGTATGAGGCAGGGGGCTTCGGCCAATTCCCGGACAAATTGAATGTTCATTGGGAAGGTGATGGCTCCCGACAATATTGGGCATCACGATTCGCAGACCTTGATCGCGATGGTCGCGGCGAAATTCTGATGCGCGTCGTTGAAGCCTCTTCAAACAGCACAATCGATCAATTCCAGGTTTTTGAATACGATGGTGCACAATCGTATCAAAGTGTCGCTCAGTTTGCCAATCCCACAACAGGCGATAATTTTAATGGCGTGCCTCATTGCGAAATCGGCGATATGGATGAGGATGATCAAGTGGAAATTCTCATGGGGGACAGTGATGGTGATTTGTATATTTATGAGAATAGAGGAGATAATTCCTTTGTCCAGACCTGGCAGGACAGTCTGCCGCTGTTGGACAGCATCGATTTTATCCATATCGGCGATTTTGATGGGGATGGAGTTGATGAATTTATCGCGGGATGTCACTCGGATGCCAATTTAAATACCGAACATGACTATGATGCACGGCACTGGTACTATCGTTTGTATGAAAAAACCGGCGATGATCGATATCATGGAGCAGTAGAATGGTGGATTTTTGGTTATGAGTCGACGCGAGATTACCTTAGCAGTGTTTCTGGGGAAGATATCGATAATGACGGAGTGGAAGAGATATTCATCGTCGCCTATCCCGACCTTTACGTCATTGATTTTGAAAATGGCGCCTATTCAATGTCGTTTTACAGTAAAGGTATTCAAGCCAGTTCAGTCGCTGTGACCGACTTTAACCAGGATGGTCGAACTGAATTTTGGGCTGGGAACGGCATGACACTTTTTGCCTATGAGTCGATTGGTGAAAATACCGGTCCGGCTGTGCCGGTCGGCGTTTCAGCGCATCCGCTCGATGAACACACGATAAGCCTGAAGTGGCGCGCGGTTCAAGGTGCTGACAGTTACACCGTTTTTCGTGGACGCGAGAGCACTACTCTTTTCCCGCTCGCCGAAACACCTGTGCCTTTTTATCATGATTTACAGTTGAATACCGACTCTCTCTATTATTATGCCATCCAAACCCTCGATCCGCAGATTGATCCTCCGACCAGCCGATTATCGCAGGTTGTGTCGATTCGTCCCGGGCGACGCCCCGCATTACTGCAGGTTGAAGGCGAGACGCCTGAGCATATACGGGCTATTTTCAGCGAGCCGATGAGTCGAACCGCGATTTCAGCCGCCCATTTTAGAGTTCTGCCGCTCGATATACGCCCGACTTCTGCTGCCTTTGACCGCGACGATGCTGAAATCCTGTTGACCTTGCCCTTCGCTCTTGCGGTGGGTCAGTATCAATTGATCACGAACGGATTAACCGACCGCGATTATACACCGATAGATTCTCTTAACGATTCAGCCGTCTTCAGCATAATCCAGGAATTGCCTTCTCCGTATTTGAAGAGCGCTGAATTTATGACGCCTGATCTCATCTGCGTTGAATTCAGTCAGGACATCCTCAGGGACGAGCTGCAGGATACCAGTCGTTATCTGATAAATGATCAAGCCGTGATTAAAGAAGTTCAGATTTCACCTGCATCGAGTCGCCAGGTATATCTTGTCCTTCGAGGACTTTCGATGAAGCTAACCGCCGGCGACACGCTGATGCTGAGGGTGCAAAAAATGCATTCAACCAGCGGGCAGGAACTCAAGATGGGGCGGGGAGATCGCATCCAATTGATTTTTGCAGGAGAAACAGAGCCTTCTGAACGAGTTCATGTTTTTCCCAATCCTCATCTATCCACTTATGCGGTGCAGGCTGTCACCTTTGTCCATCTGGCGCCCAATGATCAGATTACCATTTTTACTTCACAGGGACAAGTCGTCGCCAGATTGAAAAACAATGATCAAAAAAATTCGCTGCATTGGGATTTGAGCAATGACATGGGGGAACGCGTTGCTTCCGGTGTTTATCTCTTTCGCATTGACGGGAGCAGCGAATATATAGGTAAATTAGCGATTATTCGATGAAAAAGCAGGTCATTGGTCTGACAGGTATCCTCGGAAGCGGCAAGAGTCTGGTTGCTGATTTTCTGGCTGCCGAAGGTGCTGTGGTAATCGATATGGATCAGGCTGGTAGATATGTCGTCGATCATTCAAAACACGTTCGCCGCGCGTTGCGATCGGCTTTTGGTGAAAGCATATTTGATGAACAAAATCGACTCAAGAGAAACAATTTAGCTGATTTGGTTTTTTCGGACCCAGAATCGTTGACCAAATTGAACCGTATTGTGCATCCGGTAATGCTCGAACGCGCGCGGAAACTCATTACAGATGCACAACAGGCGTCGAATGGATGCTGTTTAGTCGTTGACGCCGCTTTGCTTTTTGAACTCGGATTTGACGCCGAATGTGATAAAGTTGTCACGGTCGTTGCTCCATTGGATTTATGTCTGGAGCGAGCGGTTCAATTCAAGAAGATTTCGCGTGAACAAGCTTTAAGGCGCATTCAGGTGCAGTTATCGCAAGGGGAAAAAGAAAAACGTGCTGATCATGTCCTTGTCAACGATGGTTCCACAGCACTGTTGCGAAAACGGGTGGCTGCATTATTGCCATTTCTATTGGCTGAAAATTAAGCACACCGAAATATGAGCCTGCTGCAGCGACAGCCGGCTTTGACAGCGGTACTCCCGTTTGCCATGGGGATGAGCATCGCGACAATAAAAATTGCGCATGTTGTCGGATGGCTCTGTTTGTTGACTTTAATGCTTATCAGCGTTATTGGATATTGTCTTTCCTGGCAAAAACGATTTCTGTTGGCATCCAGTTTGGCCTGGCTTTTTGTCGGCTTTTTGATCCTTCGCCAGGCTCGTCAGCCTTTGCCGGGTGATGAAATCAGTTATTTTGCTGATCTCCCAGTTCTGGTCACGCTCGAAGGTACGATTTGTCGGCCGGTCGATCATCAGGGTGATAAATGGTCGGCTGTTGTTTCGGTTGACAGCGTTTGGATTCGCGAGCACCGGTATGAGGCTTCCGGCTATTGTTGCTTAAAGGGTTATGATCCCGCTGTTTTTATCGATTATGGTGATCGCATTGTTGCGCGCGGTTTTCTGAGGAGTCCAAACGAGGCGCGAAATCCAGGAGAATTTAATTATCGAAAATACCTTGCTGTCGAAAAAATTCACTCCATATTGACCGTTTCTTCCCGCCATGATCTGATCGTTCTCAGTCGACATCATGGAAGCCGATTGATTCTCTGGGGCGTTATTCCGGTTAGAAAGTTCATTATTGGATTTATCGATCATGAAATTGGGGGACAGCCTGGCGCCTTGTTGAAGGGATTATTGATCGGCGCCCGCGAAGATTTGGATGATTACATTAAAAATGCATTCGCGAAAGTGGGCGTGATTCATGTGTTGGCGGTCTCCGGGCTTCATGTCGGATTCATTGCAGCTCTATTGTGGGGATTTGCCGGATTTGTTCGTCTACGTGATCCTTGGCGAACGTTGCTCGTTCTGCTGGGTCTTGTTTTTTATGCACATCTGACCGGATTGAAACCAGCTGTTGTACGTTCTGTCATCATGGCTGCCATTGTTCTATGTGCCCCGCTTCTGCAGAGAAAGAGTCAAATCCTCAATTCGCTGGGGATTGCCGCACTGATTATCCTGACTTTAAATCCATTGCAGCTTTTTGAGCCAGGTTTTCAGCTGAGTTTTTTGGCCGTTGCAGGAATTGCCCTCTTTTCAAAACGAATTATGGATCTATTGCAGCCGCACTTTATCAGGTGGAGAGAAAAAGGCAAAGGAATCTTTTTGTCGATTGTTACGCTGGCGGTGGTGTCGACCGCAGCGCAACTGGCAACATTGCCCCTGACCGCCCATTATTTTAATCGCGTCCCTCTTTACGCAATGATTGCTAATCTTATTGTCATTCCGGTGGTCAGTTTGATTGTCACACTGGGTTTTTCGACTCTGATCGTGGGAGCATTGTGGCACTCTGCCGGTGCGGTTCTTGCAAACCTCGTCTGGTTGCT
>RPQV01000303.1 GCA_003818595.1 Calditrichota bacterium | reverse complement strand
TGACCTGCAGCACCAGCGGCGCCTACCAATAGTTTAAAATCCAGATTCTGCTCGGTCGAATGGTCAGACAATTCAAGGGTTTGGCCATCTCTCCAGCTCTTTTGTTGATAAGCCCAGGTCGGTAAAAATCCTTCCACTTCAGCTTTGACCTTAAAACGGCCTGTAGCAGGTATAGAGAATTGATACCTTCCTTCAGAAATAATTACCTGTCGGGTGAACAATGCTAGAGAATCACGATCGGATGTGATCGTAAAATCGACAATGGTTCCATCGCCAACAGGAGCATCGTCAGAGGCAAGAATCGATCCGGAGATAACTGTGCCTTGCAGGAGATCAAAATTAATTTCATTTATGATAGCAGCCGGCACAAAAACCTTTTGAGCCTGTCGCCATGATTCCAATGAACCTAACGGCGTGAGTACATTTTCATAAAGCTCATCGACGTATTTGTCACTTTTTGTCAACACATAAAAAGAATCGCTGGGCAGATTGGCAATGGTGTACAGACCATCCTCACCTGAGACCTTGGCCGAACCGGCGTAGTAACCGAAGCGATTAAAGGCATAAACCATGATCTCGTCTGCGTTGGGGATTTGTCCTTCCACGGTAACCCGTCCGGAGATGCCGCCATCAAATTGCGCATCAGCAATGGATAGAGTACTAAAACTTGGGATTTTATCCAGATCCTTTCCCCTCGGTTGAGAAACACTGATCTGCCGAAGAAAAAGAGGGGCGAGTTGTGATGGTATACGATTCTGCTGCAATTCCTGGTTAATCTTTTGCAACAGGCGGCGATCAGCAGCGGCCCGGCGCAAATCATCCTGCATCGAGTTTTGAATCTGCGTTAATGCCGAGCCCACGGCTTGCAGCTGTTTCGGTGTCGGCGAGAACGCAGCATTGGATTGTTGAGCTTCAATCCCCAGACCCCAATTCCCCTGTGCATTGACTAGAGTCGACAGCAAAATTAACAGCCAGGACTTTAGCGTAATAGATTTCATTTTATTCTCCTTGCCGGCGAATTAACATACGAATATGTTAAACGTAACCTCCATTTATTGCCTTTTATTTCACCCGAATATTTCTCTGCAGATGTGAGATGAGTTACCCAAGGGGCATCACGGAGGATCAATCGTGCCGTTTGACAGGACACGAAATTCTCCGGTTTTGAGCGAAAACTCCTTGTCCCCTAATCCGAGCAAATTCGCCAAAATATTGAGATAATTGCTGCTTTTTTTACCATCATGGGATTGATGGTCGTTTTCTTGGAAAATATCAGAAAGGGCATTATAGCTCTCTGCTGAAATCGGTTGAAAGGTCACATTGATGCTCAGGTAATAATCCTGATTCTCGAGCAAGTCACTCAGGGAAATGATCCAGTAATTTTCAATTTTTGAACATTTTTCTCTGACGGTTTCGAGTTGAGCGGTCAATCGGTTTTCATCTGGGGTAATGATTCGATACTTTTTTTCCCAATTATCGAAATAAATGCGCTGCGAATAATAGTATTCCTTGATCAAAGGACTGAACAATGTCTTTTTTTGCCAAAGTTGGATATGATGCACCACTTGCGAAGTCACTCCACGGCGCAGTACTTCAAGGCTTTGATCATCGAGGAGATCGGGGATATGGTAACAGAGATATATTCCACCATCGTCAACTGTTAAACTGTCAAAATAAACCCGACGGTCTGCAGTCAAGCCCAAGCAAGGGAAAATCAGGCAGAGCATTAAAAGCCTGCGAATCATCGATCAGTCATCCTCAAAATGGCATCATAATTTGAAAATCGATCAAGATTAACAACGCATCGCTGAAAAGAAATCATGATAATGACTTTCCAGCCGCTACTTACGCAATTTATTCTTTTCGAGTTTCAAAGGCAAGCCATTCTTTATCCTTTTGCATATCAGTGATCAACAATCCGTAAGCGTGACAAGCTTGCCTGATTTGGTCCTCTTCGCTATCGAGAATTCCGGAAATCAGACATATTCCATCATCTTTTAAAAAAAGAGGCAATTGAGGCAACATCGCTAATATTTGAAATCGATTAACATTCGCAGCGATCAAATCGAATTTTGTCGGCTTTAAAGCACTAATCATGCCGGTGAAAATGTGAAAATGAGAATGGATGCCATTCATCATCGCGTTCTTTTTGCAGGTGACAGAAGCGATCTGATCAACATCAAATGCAATAACAATCCCGCAGCCGAGCTTTCGGGCAGCAATCGATAAAATTCCGGTTCCCGTGCCAATATCAAGAATTCGGTCTTGTGATTTCGAATTTTTTTCGATCATTTGCAGCATCAACTGCGTTGTTGAATGATCGCCGGAACCGAAGGCCATCTCCGGATCAATTTCGATCACAACAGGTGGAGCATCCTTCGGCATCGGCAGCCAGGAGGGTTTGATCATGAGGCTGTGACCAACGCGCAAGGGTTTCCACGCACTTTTCCATTCGGCATTCCAATCGCGCTCAGGAAATTGTTCAATCTGCATGCGAAAGAGGAAAGGCATATCAACGGCTTGCTGCAATTCACTCATTCGTCGAGATATCGATGTCGAAAGCTCCGCCGAGGAAAATGCATCAGAGAAAAACGCAGTAACTGACTTTTCAGTTTCCACTAATCCCATGGCGCCAAGCTCAAAAAGCGAAAGGTTCACCAGTTCTATGACATCCGTGCTCGTTTCAATCGTGACCTGATGATAAAAATGGGTCGGTTTCAAGCACTACTTTTCCTCATAAATGATTGCAGTAATCACACGTCCAATACTCTCCAGACTAGTCGGGCTGCATTTATCCGGAGTATCGTGTAGAGTGTGCCAATAGGGATACTCGAAATCAATAATATCGATACATGGTACTCCCGCTTCCAGCAGCGGGATATGATCATCATAAACACTATAGCCGACTTGAGGAATAAAACAGGGCTCCCCTAATTCAGCTGCTTTTTGCCAGACGCGTTGGACAATGAACCCTGCATATTGCGTGGAGAATGCCTCCTGATACACATTCAAATCAGCATCGCCAATCATATCCAGCAAAATACCAAATCTTGGCCGCATTGTACGCAATAGATCTCGAGCAAATGCTGCAGACCCCAAAGCCCAGCTTCGATTTTGAAAATGGTCGCCTGCATCCTCGGCATCAAAGAGAACAATATCGACGCCGATATCCGGCGGTTGCGAGGCTAAAAGCTCTGCCAAGTGTAATAGGACAGCAACTCCAGAAGCGCCGTCATTTGCACCCATGACCGGCATTTTTCGTTTTTCCGGAAGCGTTTCCTCGTCTGCCCAAGGCCGCGTGTCCCAATGGGCACACAGGAGAATTCTATCCTTTTTTTGTGAATGAAAGCGAGCAATAATATTCGCGCCTTTCATTACACTTTTAAAGGCAGGCAAAGAATAGGAAAAAATTTGCGTCGTCACATCCGGAGTAGATTTTTTCAACGTGGACAGCAAATAATCCCGACAGCGGTCATGTCCCGCAGAACCCGGATTTCGAGGCCCGAATTCGCACTGCGCTTTCAAGAAGACAAATGCCTTTTCACCGGAAAAATGGGGAACTGGTGCACCCGCACCATTCAGAGTTGACCCAAGCATAATGACAGCTATTAAACTGAATTTTTTCATAGTAGTGCGCTACCGCGATGATCGTATTAACTTCCCGAAATGGATATGCTGACATCAATACCAAATTCTTTAAATGTCGTATCACCGATCAATTTATTGTGTGTCTGTCCGATTTCAAAATAAGTGCCGCCTCGAACTCGATTGCTAAAGCTGTAATTGGCTGTTGGTTTTAAAATCCATTTACTGGTTTCGGCACTGATTTCGTATCCCAATCCTTTGTTCTTTTCAGTGACATTGTTGCCCAGAGTAAAGGTCAACGCGAAATCGATCGAATTTTGCAGTCTTTTACTGCGGAGGAAGGGTATTGGAAGACGAAAGTTGCCTTTTTGAGTGTAGTTGGCCGTGACAGATATATCTTGAGCACTTGTACGGGTGCTGGCCTCGCCTGACGTTAAGGTTTTGCTCTCTTTGGTGGAAGCGTTATAGCGGACATTAAAAGAAATGTTGTTTTTCATTTGAAAATTGATGCCGATTAATGGACGAAATTGCGTATCATAATCCTGTTTTGTCGCCTTTTCAATACTATTTTCAACATTGAATGTCCCGTTGGAACTTCCAGAGACTCCATGTTCCACGCTGATTCGAGAAAAAACTTTCTTCACCAATGGTAATTTTTCCAGACCATTGATGCGCAGATTCCAAGTCGGGAACGGCATTCCCGATTGATCCCCGGCAATGAGCCAGGATTTTGAACGTTGTCCCGTAGTCGTGGTGCTGGCATTCAGAGAATAGGTCTCATCATAGTTTAGGCTCAGGGTTACATTACGACCGACTTTGATACCGGAAGAAATTCCATAATTTTCGTTGCTGTTTCTCGAATCACGGATGGTAACGGCTCCACCACTCTGGGTCATGGTCTCGATCTCTACCCCGGGATCATCGGTCAATCCTATTTGGTACCTCATTGTTGGGATATCAGTCAGTCCATAGCGGGTGACATTCGATCGATTGCTGTATTTCAGACTCATTGGATCAAAGGCATTGAAAAAACCGCTGACAATACCCATGATCGGGAAACTGAATCCTTTTTTCTCATCTTTCTCTTTCGCGTCCTTCTCTTTAGTCCCTGCATCTCTCGCTCCGGGTGGATTGACGCGCGGTTTTGCAGCCGCAGCGGCATTGCTGCGTCCCTTTGCTGCGGGCTTGTAGATGGTTTTCATCAATGTACCAAAATTCAGAGAACCGTTGGCTGAAAAAGTTGTCCCCTGGGTAGCGCTTTTCGCCGCAATGGTCTGCTGACGGTTATAGGAATAACGGAAATTGACGCTGTAATTAAAATTCAAGGTAAACCAGGAAAACAATTTGGGATCAAACTTGATGCCGGAATTTTGATCAATATCCGTAAGCAAACCGAACTGCCAATTTTTCAACATCATCCAGAGCGAATCTGAAGGAACATCCCGTAAGTCATTGGTATAATTACGGCTCAAGTCAACACCAAAGCTCTCCAACAGTTTCATATTGCCCGAAAATCCACGGGTTATTTTGAACGCTCCATTTTCGGAGAGAACACCTGTGCGC
>RPQV01000302.1 GCA_003818595.1 Calditrichota bacterium | reverse complement strand
CTGGTGGGGATTCTTGACGCGTTTATGGACAGTAAAAACGTCATCAGCCGCGAAAGCTGGCTGCAATCGTGCAACGATGTCGTTTTGCTGCTGCAGTTTCCCAAATACTGTTGGCAGGTTGACGAGGTTTTCCAGGCCGAAGTGAAGGCCGCTAATTATTCCCGTCAGACAATCAATGATGACCTGATCTGGCAAGTGGTTGATCGGCAGGGGCGGATCGTTGACGGAGGGACGATGAAAAGCCTAAAATTGACCAACGGCGGGCTGACAATAGTCGGAGAGATTTCCATGGCGCTGAGCATGATGAGCTCGGCAGAAAGACTGACGATCAATGTCGCCTTGAAAAAGAGCGGATACAGCAATAGCTATCCGCTATGGGTTTATCCGGCGCCGAATAAAAATGTCGTTGTGCAGGAAATCAGCGTGGCAGAAAAATGGGATGAAACTGTGGAGGCAAGGCTGCTGCAGGGGGCCAAAGTGCTGCTTTTCCCGTCCGACGAATCGATACAAGCGAAAAGCGTCGCCGGACTATTTCCACCCGATTTTTGGAATTACGGCATGTTCAAAGGCATCAGCGAATGGGCGAAAAAGCCGGTTTCGCCCGGGACTTTGGGAATCTTGACGGATCCCGAGCACCCTATTTTTAACGATTTCCCCACTGATCCTCATACGAATTGGCAGTGGTGGTCGATTATCAAAGCGAGTCGTCCTTTGGAACTCGACCAAACCTCGCCCGCTTATCGACCGATTGTCCAAGTCATCGATAATCTTGAGCGAAATCATAAATTCGGTCTGATCTTTGAGTTCAGCGTCGGCAAAGGCAGCCTGCTGGTCTGTACGGCCAGATTGAAAGAGATCCTCGATCGGCCGGAGGCGTACCAGCTCTATCAATCGATGATCAACTATATGCAGTCAGATGATTTTACCCCCGACTATATCGTCGCGCCCAGCCTGCTGAAGAAGCTGCTGTAATCAACTCGCCCCGATTCCTCCCCATTGAGGGTTAGAGAGATCAAGATGATGGAATGGGAGACGGGATCAATGAAATCGTAACAGGGTGATCGAAATCGACGGAATATTCATCTCGATCTTTTTGCCCAACTTTCTTTTGCCTATCCATTTCAGCGCGGGCGCGGGATCAAGCAGTGAGTTTCCGGTGAATCGCCATTCCTCACCGTGCTTCATGGTTCCGCTGGGCAGGTTTGCAATGTTGAGCAGCAGGCGATGCGGTTGGAGATCCTTGTTCAAAATGAAAATGGTCAGATTGCCGCCGTCGGTTTTCGTGGCGTAACATTTGACCATTTTTGTGCTGCCGGTCTGCAGCATTTCGTCTTCCAGGTATTGTCCCCAAAGGGCCAGCGATTGCCCTACGGCGGTCAGGCTGTTGTCATTCGCCAAAGCATTGAAAACCGAATTGCCCTGCTCATACACATTGATGGTATTCCAAAATTGCGAAAAATAGCATAAAGAATCCTGCAGCAGTTGTCCCTGCAGGTCAAACGTGATCAACGCTCGGCCGAGATTGCTCCCCTCACGATCCCATTCAGCAAATGTTCCGGAAGCAAACTCAGTCACCATGATTTTTATGTCCTGATTGGCAAGTTCGGACGATCCGGACAGGGATCGTGCAGCTGTCTTGACGATGGCTGTGGCATCGGGATTCTGATCTAAATAATCCTGATAACTTTTCCAACCATATAGCGGATAAGTATGCACGGAAAGAAAATCGATATATGGCGCAGCCTCTTCAAATACTTGGCTGAAATAATATTCAGAATGACCGTTAACTCCCACCCAAATCGTTGAATCAACCGCTTTCATCGCTGCGGCAATATCCGCGACGTCAAATCCATAAACATCGGGATCAATAGCGGCAAACATCCCCGTCTCGTCCTCAAAATTCAGCCAGGTTTCGTTGCCGATCTCCCAGAATTTGATGCCATACTGTTTTCGAACATTGGTATAACGCACCCACTCGGCAGCATTTTCAATGATCTCCTGTTTAGACGGTTTGCGGGTGTCAGTACGAATCGGCCAGCGCAGCGCATTATAGGCCACAACAATGACCGGCTCTGCGCCTGTTCGTCGGCAGGTCTCTATGAAATCATCGAAATCATAGGGATCGATCCTCCACGTGCCGTCATCATTGACCAACAGGGAATCATTAAACGGCCAATATTTCGAGCCACGTAATATGAGCGATGGATCGGCGTGGGAATAAGGCGGCTTGGACCAGAAAAGAACATCGGATTTCCACCCTCCAGGATATCTGAGGTATCGGACGCCCAGTTCTTTGATCGCTTCATGATATGGTCGGCTCGGTTTGCGAAAATAGGTGTGGTCATCGTCGGTGAAAAAGCAGGTGTTGATGCCGATCTGCCTGCGATCCGTGCGGTTGATCACCCGAGTGTAATTCACCCGAAGAGTATCGACAGAAGCTTGTGTGTCGTTGAACAGCTGAATCGGCTCTTTTGCATGAGCGATTAATGCTGCTTGAAATACCATCCCAATGAATACTGACTTGAACAGCATACCTGTCTCCAAGTTTATGAATTAAACGGGGGCAGAATGAATTTATCGAATATTACCAAGCTTGGCAACACTATTTCTCCGACAACTTGTCTGCAAAAATAGTATTGCAATCCTTGACAAACTGCTCTAAATTTGATTGGTGCCTAGGGGGATGAACGAAGACGCATTCAATGAATGTGGATCAAAATGCGGGGTTTCCCCGGAGCGCATGGAAGGCGAGCTAACCGGCAGGCTGTTGATGCTATATTAGGCGGAAGGAGTACGTCATCATGAATTGTTGTGATCGTAAGTTAATCAAAGTACTGTTCATGACAATGTTTTCCATCACCATTCAGCTCGCAGGTCAAACGGTCAATGATTGTGACGACTCGCCTGACTTGCCATACCCCACTGTGGTGGAAAACAGCGGCGCCCGCCATGTTGTCGATCAGAAAAATGATCTCGGAAGTTTCGCGGATGACACTGCTGATGATATGACCCACCCGCAGATGATGTTCAGCGACACCACCCGCCTGGGACGTCCCTTTGCCAAAGATCCACATGTCATCATTTTTCAGGGACGATACCTGATGTATTATTCAATTCCCGGTTATTTAGACAGTGAGGGAGTCGAACATGGCTGGGGTATCGGCATTGCTGAAAGCTATGATCTTGAAAAGTGGAAGAGGATCGGTGAGGTGAATCGTGATCCTGAGGCGACCTATGAGGCGAAAGGGTTCGCCGCTCCCTGTGCTCTGGTTGTCGATGGTAGAGTAAACCTTTTTTACCAGACATACGGTAACGGGAGAAACGACGCCATCTGTCATGCGTGGTCAATTGACGGCGTGCATTTTCTCCGCAATGATACCAACCCGATTTTTAAACCTGTCGGCCAATGGAACGCCGGTCGAGCCATCGACGCCGATGTCATTCATATCAACGATCGCTTTTTGCTCTATTATGCCACCCGCGATCCTGAAATGAAAGTGCAGATGCTGGGTGTCGCCGTCGCAACAGCTCCAACAGATTTTCGCCGCGAAGATTGGCATGATTTGGCGCTGGGAAAGCCGATCCTCAGGCCTGAATTACCCTGGGAACGCGATTGTATCGAAGCTCCGTCGGTTGTTGTGAAAAACGGGATATTCATCCTCTTTTATGCCGGAGGATACAATAACGCTCCGCAGCAAATCGGCGTCGCCCAAAGTACAGACGGCGTTCGCTGGACAAGACTTGCGGAGCAACCTCTTCTCGCCAACGGGCAACCAGGAACATGGAATTCAAGTGAATCGGGGCATCCGCACCTTTTCAGCCATCCCGACGGAGAGGATTATCTGTTTTTTCAGGGCAATCATGATCAGGGAAATACCTGGTTTATCTCCAAAGTGAAAATAAATTATCACAACAACAGACCCACTATCAATCAGCAAGATTAATATTCTCCGGCGTTCATCGATAGCTGAGGGGAGATATGGTCTGATCAAGCAAGGAGCAAATTGATGCAGACTCGCAACAGAATTTCCGTTGTTCATCTGGTTTTATTCAGCAATGGTGTGGTTGATATCGGCGCGGCTACCGCTCTTTTCTTTCCCATGTTCAATCTTCCTTTGCCCGGATACTCCGCCTATCCAATCCCGTTGGCATTCATCGCCGGTGGATGGGGAATTGCGGCATTGACGTTCGGCATCGGCAGAATATGGGCGTCATCCATGCCGGAATGTTATGGATTGATGGTGAACCTGGGGCTTATCGAAGGGTCTATTCTGGCAATTTTTTGTGTGCTGAATGTTGTTTTCTTTGGAATCACTTTATTGCAGGCGCTGCTGCCTCTGGCGATAGGAAGCGTTTATGCCATTTTATATGCTGCTGCCAAGATTGCCCTTTTCCGATTGAACCGGCCGCATCAGAGCTGATTTTCAATTGAATCTCCAGCATTCCCCGATTCGTTCGGCTGATTTGGTTTTTCTCATCAAATAAGCATCGATGATCGTGAATGATTGGTTTCCGCGCTCCCCGCATTCGTCATTGAACTCGGACAATTTGCCGCTGATCTTCTGACATTCATCGATGAAATCAAAACTTTTCTCGCTGCGCTTAAACGATTTATCATCCGACTCGAATGATTTGTCTCCCAACCTCATGATTTTGTCAATGATCAATTTGAATTTTACAATTCATCATATAAACTTGGCAATGTTCGGGATAAAGTGGGCGTTGCTTGACACACAATGATCATCCTTTTACATAAAGTGGACTAAAATCGACATGACATTGACAAAGAACGAGTTAAAACGGACAGTCCATGACAACCAATCGACAATGTTTCAGATAAAATGAACGAGAATCGAATTCACTTGAACTATGAGCGGCAGCAACTTGGCTTTGCTCGAGATAAAGTCGACGATCATTCGCAGATGACAGACTAGTTTTTGTTTGAAATAAAGAATGCAGCCATGAAAAGTCTGTTGAATAGAATTTCCTCTGTGATCTCGGCGATTTTGTGTGGATCCATCAGCATCTTGTCTCTAATGCAGGAATTATTTGCATTTTACGGTCATTTGATCTAAACTATCGGCAACGCGTGTCATGAACCATGGAAATTGAACTGGATGTATCTTTACATTTTATATTTGACGGCTTTAAGAAAATCACCTGTCTTTTGAGGTT
>RPQV01000301.1 GCA_003818595.1 Calditrichota bacterium | reverse complement strand
CTGCTCAAATACAAGTCGAATAATTTGGACGAAACATTGGCCTTGATCGAAAAAGAGTTTGCCGCCAAGCTTTTATCGGGAGATCATATGCTGATCGTCGCCTCGCTTGAAGATCGGATCGAGCAGTTGGAAAAGATTCAGAAGGCTGAAAAACATGCTGTTCAGGCCGATCTTTTTGAGGAATTGTTGTGATTGTCTGTTTGATCGTTTTGATCGGGGGGATTTGAGGCTGCCTTTTCTTAAAATCATTGACTATTAACCGCTATTTAAGTATATTTCCTACCTTTTATTTTTAAACATTTTATGAATGGTTTTGAGAGCGAGCATGGAGCGTAAAGTTCTGGACAAATTGTACAATCCTCAGGTTGTGGAAGAAAAATGGTATCGCTATTGGCAAGAGCACAAGCTTTTTCATGCCGATGCGACAACTGATAAAAAGACCTATGTCATCATGATTCCGCCGCCGAATGTCACCGGCATGCTCACCATGGGGCATATTTTGAATAACACCATTCAGGATATGCTGATCCGTTGGAAAAAAATGCAGGGATTTGAAACCCTGTGGATGCCCGGAACTGATCATGCGGGAATTGCCACCCAGAACAAAGTTGAACAGGCCATCGCCAAAGAAGGTTTGACGCGCCACGTTTTGGGCCGAGAAAAGTTTCTACAACGGGTCTGGCAATGGAAGGAAAAATACGGCGGCATCATTCTACAGCAGCTGCGTAAACTCGGTGCATCCTGCGATTGGGACCGCGAAGCGTTCACCATGAATGAGCCGTTATCTCATGCGGTGCGTTTTGTTTTCGTTTCGCTTTACAATGATGGATTGCTGTATCGAGGCAATCGATTGATCAATTGGTGTCCAAGCTGTCACACGGCTCTTGCCGATGAAGAAGTTCTCAGCATCGAGGAAGAGGGAGGGTTCTGGAGTATTGCCTACCCATTGGTCGACGACCAGGGCGAGATTGTCGTCGTCACCACGCGACCGGAGACCATGCTGGGCGATACCGCCGTGGCCGTTCATCCGCAGGATGAACGCTACACCCATTTGATCGGAAGACGAGTGATCATTCCTTTGGCCAATCGGGAAATTCCCATCATTGCTGATGAACATGCGGATCCGCAACTGGGCTCCGGCGCCGTCAAAATCACCCCGGCGCATGATTTTAACGATTTACAAGTCGCCCAGCGACATGCCCTGCCTTTTATTTCTGTCATCGACTCGAACGGCAAAATGGATGTCAATGCCGGCGTCTATGCCGGGATGGATCGTTTTGCGGCGCGGAAAAAGGTGCTGGAAGATCTGCGGCATCAGGGCTTTTTGCGCAAAGAAGAGAAAAAAATCATTTCGATTCCACGCTGTTATCGTTCGAACGATATCGTGGAACCCCACCTTTCTGATCAATGGTTTGTGCGGATGCAGCCTCTGGCTGAACAAGCCATCGAAGTTGTGCGGCAAGGCAAGGTTCGCTTTCATCCCCAGCATTGGCAGGAGACCTATTTTCATTGGATGGAGAATATTCGCGACTGGTGCATCAGTCGTCAAATATGGTGGGGACACCGAATTCCGGCGTGGTATTGTGAGCACAATCACATCACCGTTTCGATGGATACCCCGTCATCATGCACCGTGTGCGGCAGCTCGAGTCTGCGGCAGGACGAGGATGTGCTTGATACGTGGTTCTCGTCATGGTTGTGGCCGTTCAGCACCCTGGGGTGGCCGGAGCAGACGAGAGAGTTACAGACTTTTTTCCCCACGAATACGCTGGTGACCGGCCCTGATATCATCTTTTTCTGGGTTGCGCGCATGATTATGGCCTCGCTTTATTTTATGAAAGACATACCGTTTACGGATGTCTATTTTAACGGCATGATTCGCGATCTGCAGGGTTTCAAAATGAGCAAATCGCGCGGCAATTCGCCGGATCCTTTATGGCTCATCGATGGTGCTGACAAAGACCAGGTTGCCGATTTCGCCAAGCATAATCCTTCAGCCGAACAAGGTATTCCTGCCTATGGAGCTGATGCCGTCCGCCTGACTATGCTTTACTCGACCCCTCTCGGGGGTGATATTCGTTTCGATCAGGCGATGACTGAATTGGGACAAAAATTTGCCAACAAGTTGTGGAATGCCGCTCGATTCGTCCTGATGAACCTGGATGAGCGACAGCTCCCCTTGAATTTAGCTGAAATAGGTCCAGACGAGATGGAATTGGCTGATCAATGGATTTTAAGCCGATTGCATAAAGCGATACACGTCATCCATCACGCTTTGGCGTCGTTCAAGGTAAACGATGCCACTCATGCCCTCTATAGTTTTGTGTGGAGTGAGTACTGCGATTGGTACCTCGAGCTGATTAAAAGCCGGCTTTATGATGAATCTCAAGCCCGGAGTCAACATGTCGCGCGATCACTCGCACTTGTAATTTTGGATTATATCGTCAGACTCTTGCACCCCGTGATGCCTTTTATCACCGAAGAGATTTGGCAGGCATTGCCGATTCAGCATCGTCAGGGCGTTTCGATTCTACAGCAAACCTATCCGCGGGCGGAAAAGTCAATGCAGCATCCGCAGGCTGAGCGGGCGATGGTGCTGTTGCAGCAGGTCATCGGCGCGGTGCGCAATATTCGCGGAGAGATGAATGTGCCGCCGGCAAAAGAAGCTGATTTGATCCTTCATTCGGCAGATCAGGAGAAACTGGAGATCATTCGGGATAACGAGACAGCGCTGCGGAAGTTGGCGCGAATCAGCTCGATAACCTATGAAGGTAAAAAACCTTCACTGGCGGCCAGCTCTGTGGTTCAAGGGATTGAATTGTATGTGCCGTTGGCGGATTTAATTGATGTCGATGTCGAAAAGAGTCGGCTGCAGAAAGAGATCGACCGACTCGAAGGACAGCTACAGGCTTTGACGATGAAACTATCCAATGAGAATTTCGTCAGCCGGGCGCCGAAGGAGGTTGTTGAAAAAGAGCAGCAGAAAAAAGCGGATTGGGAAAACAATCTGCAGAAATTGCGTTCGGTTTTGAGCCGGTTGCTCGATCAGGCGGATAATCTCTGATTATATGCACCCCTATTCGAACGGATGGGAACAAAGCCTGATAAAATCGGTTATTTCTATAAACACTCCTCGTGAATGAATAGGAGAATAAGAATGAGAAAACGTGCTGTATTGGCATTATGTGTGGGGTTTGTTATGGCAGGACATATTTTTGCAAACGAATCGAATGTCGCTGTGACCATATACAATGATAACCTTGCGTTGGTTCGCGATATTCGCACCTTGACGTTCCAGAAAGGGGTGCAGGAGTTTCGTTTTGTGGACGTTGCCGCTCAAATGGATCCGACTTCGGTTCACTTTAAATCCCTCGATCCGGCTCAGCCGCTGGCCATTTTGGAGCAGAATTTTGAATATGATCTCGTCGGCACTTCGAGGTTGCTGGAAAAATACATTGATCAGGACGTCCTGGCGACTATTCGCGGCGGCAGTACTGTTCAGGGAACTTTGTTGAGCGCATTGGGCGATGATATTATCATTCGTACTGACAACGGCCAGATTCGAGCGGTGAAGGCGGCAGCTGTAGAGAGCATTGTTTTCCCGGCCTTGCCGAACGGTCTGATCACGCGTCCCACTTTGGTTTGGCTGCTTGACAGTGAAAAGGGAGGGGCGGTCAAGTCAGAGTTGAGTTATCTGACGAGCGGCATGAGCTGGCATGCGGAGTATGTTGCCGTGGTTAACGACAAGGACACACAACTTGATTTAGCGGGTTGGGTTTCAATCGACAACCAATCGGGCGCCGATTATCAAGATGCCAAACTGAAATTGGTTGCCGGTGATGTGCATCGCGCTGAGGAAAGACCGCAGTATCCGGAGATGGCCAAAATGCGTGTCGCCATGGCTGCTGCCGATGAATCGATGTTTGAAGAAAAATCGTTTTTTGAATACCATCTTTACACGCTGCAACGTCCGGCGACGGTCAAGAATCGCCAAATCAAGCAACTATCGCTTTTTGAACCACAGACCTCGCCGGTCAAAAAGGTCTATAGTTACGACGGAGTGCGGGATCCCAAAAAGATCCAAGTGCAATTGGAATTTAAAAACAGCGTCGAAAACAATCTCGGCATGCCGCTGCCGGCGGGCAAAGTCAGGGTTTACAAGCGGGACAGCGACCTGTCGCAGGAATTCATCGGCGAAGATAATCTGGATCATATCCCCAAAGATGAAATAGTTCGGTTAACGATGGGAAATGCTTTTGATGTGGTGGGTGAGCGCAATGTCAAACGCGTCGAAAAATTATCCGAACGTAGTCGCCAGGAGACAGTAGAGATCACCCTTCGAAATCACAAGGAAGAAAACATTAAAGTCACCGTCATTGAACATTTTTATGGCGATTGGAAATTCATCGGCAAAACACCCGAGATCGTGAAGAAAACCGCTGATCGCGTTGAATTTCTGGTTGATGTTGCTGCCGACGGCGAAACAAAATTTGAATATACTGTTCTTTCGCAATATTGAGCAGCGGCTGATGGTATTCCATTTATGGCCTCAGCGCAGCTGAATCGTCTTCATCAGCCAGTCGACGTATTGGTTTCAGTCGGACCCAAGCGTTCCGCGGCACTGAATGATATTGGCATCCATACCATTGAAGATTTGTTTTATTATTTTCCCCGTCGCTATCTTGATCGTTCGATGATCGTTGCCATTAAAAACCTGAAAGAGAATCAGGCAGCGACAGTGATTGGCCGGGTTGTTCAAGCCGATATTAAAAAAGGAAGGCGAAACCGGTTCGAATTAATTTTATTCGATGGAACTTCTTATTTAACCTGCATTTGGTTTTCATATGTGAATCATTGGCAAAAAGCCTTTGCGATTGATGAGTGGCTGGCTGTCAGCGGCAAGTTCACTCGTCACGGATCAATGCAAATCGTTCATCCGGAATTCGATCGGCTTGACGATGAAAAGGAGGGTGGAGGAATACATACCGGGAAGATTGTGCCGGTTTATCCCTCGACAGAATCCTTGAGCAGCTTTGGTTTGGACAGCCGTGGATTTCGTCGGCTGCTTGCCCAGGTGTTGGCAATATTCAGCAAAGACATTGTTGAAAATTTGCCCGCAACGATATTGGAACATCATTCTTTGATCTCTCTGCAGGCAGCCCTGCCGGCGATTCATTT
>RPQV01000300.1 GCA_003818595.1 Calditrichota bacterium | reverse complement strand
TGGAATGTCGGTTGGATAATATTGTCTATCGCATGGGAATGGCGCCCTCGCGCACCACTGCCCGACAACTGGTAAGACATCGACATTTTATGATCAACGGCAAGCTGGTTGATATCCCCTCCTATCAGGTGAGCGCAGGTGATGAGATTCAGGTGGTGGAGAAGAGCCGACAGTTGGATGTAATCCACGATTCCATGAAACGAGTTCGGGATGGCAAGCTGGTACCTTGGCTGACGCTCGATAAAGCGCAGATGAAAGGAAGTATGATCGAGGTCCCGACGCGTGAGAGCATCCCAATCGCTGTCAATGAAAAGTTGATCGTCGAATTATACTCGAAATAATCGGCATATACGCCGACGTGATTATTCTTATCATTAAGAATCGGAGAGATAAATGGCTTTACCAAGTTTTCAAATGCCGGAAAGCATTGAACTGGATGAGTCGACTTCAAGTGAAACATACGGAAAATTTATCGTCCAACCGTTGGAAAGGGGCTTTGGTACGACCATCGGCAATGCGCTGAGAAGAGTGCTGCTGTCTTCCATACCGGGTGCGGCGATTACCATGTTCCGTATCGATAACATACTGCATGAATTCAGTACGATCCCCGGCGTCATCGAAGATGTTTCAGAGATTGTTTTGAATTTCAAGCAAATTCGAATCAAGACAATCGAAAGAAAACCGGATAGGGTTCTTCTTGACCTGAAAGGTCCGATGGAATTAAAAGCGGCTGATATTCAGGCTGCGACGACCGAGTTTGAAGTTTTAAATCCTGACGTTCATATCGCCACGCTGAACGAGAATGCAAAATTTCAGATGGAACTGCGCGTCGGTCGAGGCCGTGGTTACGTCCCGGCAGAAGAGAATAAGCAGTCGGACATTCCCATCGGTATGATTCCCATCGACTCGATATTTACGCCTGTGACACGGGTTACCTATCACATCGAAAATACGCGGGTTGGACAACGCACGGACTATGAAAAGCTGATTCTTGAAATCCATACGGATGGAACCCTTTCGCCGGATGATGCGTTATCCTATGCCGGCAAAATTCTCAAGGATCACATTCAAATCTTCATTGGCTTTGACGTCGAAACCGAAGAAGAAGAAGAGCCTGAGATTGATGAAGAAGTCGTACGCATCCGCAAACTGTTGCTGATGAGCGTGGATGAATTGGAATTATCCGTTCGTTCGCACAATTGCCTCACAGCGGCTAATATCAATACGATCGGTGATCTGGTGCGCCGTGATGAGCAGGAGATGCTCAAATTCAGAAATTTCGGGCGAAAATCATTGACCGAATTGAACAAAATTCTGGAAGAAAAAGGCATTCATTTCGGCATGGATGTCGATAAATATTTACGCAAAAAAGATGATTAAGTCGTTTGACGACTGTAGAAATGAAGGAAACGTTCGATGAGACATTTAAAATCCGGCAGAAAGTTGGGACGCACGTACAGTCATCGCAAAGCGCTGCTTTCGAATCTGGCATTGTCGCTTTTGGAACACAAAAGCATTATCACAACGACGGCCAAAGCTAAGGAAGCTCGAGGCGTTGTCGAGCGATTGATTACTTTTGCGAAAAAAGGCGATTTGGGCTCTCGTCGTCATGTATTGAGAACCCTCCGTGATAAAAAGCTGGTAAAAGAACTGTTTGAGACCATTGCACCCAAGTACAAAGATCGTCCCGGCGGTTATACCCGCGTGATCAAAATCGGCAGTCGGCAGGGCGACAATGCACCAATGGCTGTTTTTGAGTTGGTCGGTTACGAAGGCATCAAAGCCGACAAGATTGAAAAACAACGGCAAAAACGCGAAGAAAAAGCCAAAGGCAAAGAAAAAGAGCCCGAGGAACCGAAGGAAAAATCCAGCGAAGAATAACGATATTATATTGACGCACAATACAAGGGCAATTCATTCGAGTTGCCCTTTTTTATTGGTCGTCTTTCCATGATAATTGATTTGAATATTGATGAAATTTTAGTAAATTTTATCGGACAAAACTCGATGACGAACCGTGCCGTTATCAATCATCACCAGGATGTCGTCTGCGTTCGTTAAAACCGGCGGTGCGATCGGTATATATAATTCAATACCCATCTCGATGAATACGGGGGAACCTGCACTGAAAAATGCAGTAAAAGAACTATTGTTCGCTGTTTATCTACTTCCATCGCAAGGAATGATATGAGAAAAATAGTTTATCTTTTTATTGTGCTGTTGCTGATGAACCATTGCAGCAAGAACACTCCCATTCAAAACGGGGATGATCTGCTCAATCGGAATAATGAACTGGGAATCATGCCCGAATTGACCGTTCGTCCTGCGCAAATGGCAGTTTATTGGCAAAAGCGCGCAGCAGGTAACGCTGCCACATTGACCTTGGGAAACGATCAATCCATCTCGTCTGCCATTGTTTTGCAGTGGCGCAACTTGTCGTCGGTAGACAGTTCCTACAGGGTTGACTCGGCCAATTTGTATCTGCATATTTCAGCAACAACGGACTCGACCGCTACAATGGAAGTTACCGCGTATGAAGTGACCAAATCGTGGGCCGGATCGACGGTGACAGGAGACTCGCTCACCGGTCATTTTTCGACCACGCCGGTCGGTGGCGGATCATTCATCGCTAAACCATCAACATACGCCGTCATACCACTTACGGATCTCAATTTTGTCGCTGCTTGGATCAAAGATGCTAAAGATTTAACCCAGGAAATGAACGGCCTTGTCCTACAAAGCACCAGCCAAAACTTGCTCACCATGTTTTCGTCAGCTGATGCGGCGACTCTTGCGCCGTTCATAGAGGTCACCACGCGAACCGAGACGGATTCAACCGAAATTGATACCGTGTATCTGTCCGATGACGCCAGTCTGTTCAACTACTCCGGCTATCTGGCAGAAAAAACATTTGACAATACACCACAGACACTCCGAGTGGACAACGGCGCTGGTTTTCGTTCCCTGCTTTACTTTGACCTTTCTCAAATTCCTGAATCAGCCACGATTCATAAAGCCCTGCTCTCGTTTTATGTGCAACAGGATCAGAGCAATACCAGCATTGATGGACAAATGTCAGCGGCGACCCTTCCGCTCAGTTCGGATTTGCCCTGGGATGATCCCGCATCGCTCGTCATCGTCACGAGCAGTTCGCCGCCGGTAGATGCCGCTGTGGCTGAGAGCGAGACCTTTTCCTTCGATACCAGCGACCCGGTAAAACGCGTCTCCAGCATTGTCCAGAAATGGGTGAATGACAGCGATTCTAATAAAGGAATGGTGATTTATGCCGCCAACGAAGGGCGCGATTGGCAGAAAATGTCTTTTTACAGCGGTTTGCAGGATACCCTCTTGGCGCCGACATTAACCATAACCTATTCACTGCCGCCCGAACATCGGTTCAATCGCTGATACTGGATCATTCTTAAACTGTGGTGATATTGAATATGAAAAATATTTTATCATTTCTTCTGATGAATGTCGTCTTGTTGATTTGTACGACGCCCTCATCCGCTGATTCGTATTATTCGTCTCAGGGTCTGGGAATCCCATCTTATTATATCTCTGCGCAGGCCGTCGGCATGGGAGGCGCCGGAATTGGCGTGCGACAATATCTTGCGCTGAATGAACTCAATCCAGGTGCTTGTGATCTCAAGGGTTTTTCGTCGGTCGCCGTTGGTTTTCAGGGGGAATATGTAACTCATTTCATCGGTGATCATTCGCAGTCATCCATCTCGGCAAATGCAGCCGGATTTCGCTTTGCTGTACCGATTGCCAAACAGCGCTTTGCTCTTCTCGTGGCATTGAAACCCAAAGTGAACTCTGAATTGTCGATGGAATTTGAAAATTTCAGTGATCAATTCCAAGCCATTCGGACCTTGAACAGCAAGGGCGGATTAAATACGGCCTCGATCGGCGGCAATTTTGCCATCACCAAAAAATTGGCCGTCGGCCTGATGATGGACTTTAATTTCGGCGCCTATCGAGAAACATGGGTGACAGATTTCGATGATGACACCTACCTTTCATCCAGTGATGAAATCACCAGCCATTTGTGGGGAAAAGGTCTGCAGTTGGGGCTCTTTGCCCAACCGGCATCATTTCTCAGCCTGGGCGCTGTCCTTTCGACTTCATCAAGCCTGAAGGGTGAAACGACGACAAGAACCAAGAGCGGCAAAGAAATTGATCCCCTCAGACAGGATATGAATTATCCTCTTTCAGCGGGTGTCGGAGCGGCGTTGACGTTGCCCAAATTTTTGATGGCCGTCGATTTTTATATGCAGGATTGGGATCAATTTGAAATAGACGGCAAAAACGCGGAAAACGTGGGTGATTTCTGGCGCCTGAGCCTGGGCGGCGAATATCTTGATTCCAAGGAATATTTGACCACTTATTCGCGCCGGATTGCCTACAGAATCGGCGCATCCTATGCAAAATTACCGGCCGTCGATCAGTACGGCGAACAAACAGCCGAAATTTTGGGTAGTGTCGGATTTGGTTTTCCTTTTAATAAAAATGCCGGTAGATTGGATTTGGCGTTCGAGGTCGGCAAACGTTCCAGCAGCCCGCTTTTTCTTTATTCCGAAAATCTATACCGACTCTCGATCTCGATTACCAATGCTGAAAAATGGTTCCAGCGCAGTTTTTAAAAAGATGCGCAATATCTGAAAAAACAACTTGCATTTTTGGCTGTTTTTGGGTAAAATAAATCTATTCATTTCGCCGAATTGGCTAATCTTAAAATTTATTCCAATAGAGATAGATGTTTCTCAATGATCTAACTCATGAAAGATTATGTTTGCAATGGAGGAAAAGAGCGTGTTGAAAAGAATGATTCCGGTATTGTTGGTGTTTGCCTTGCTGATAATGGCGGGCATGATGACCACGGCAATGCTGACCGGTTGTACGGCCACAACCGGCGGCGGCACGGCGACGACCAAGTCGGTGGATGAGGCCGCCTTAAAACAAAAGGCTAAAGAAGATTCATTGGCCAAAGAGAAATATGACCGCGAATTTGCGATTGCCTTCAGCACGGGTCATGAACATCATAAAAATAAAAATTATGCTGATGCGATCCGCCCTCTGCTCAAGGCGGCTGATTTGGACACGGCAAAGCGATATCCCCAAATATTTACCGAACTCGCCGATGCTTATCTGAAACTCGAAAAGCCGGACAGCTCTCTGCTGATCTATCAGC
>RPQV01000299.1 GCA_003818595.1 Calditrichota bacterium | reverse complement strand
TGCCAAATACAATGAAAAAAGTCTGGTCGGAAGTCCAGTGGTGTTCAAATTGCATGCGGAAGACCGGTCAGCGGCCAAGATCATCCTTCTCACCGACGCGGAGATGTCCGGCTTGGCCGGCGCCACATCGTCGGATTCTGTTCGAATCAAAGTAGTCGATGCCAAGAATCGCCCGGTTGCAGATTATCCCGTTCAGTTTAGTATTATCGCGGGATCAAGTCGATTGAGTGGAAATGCCTCAGAGATTGAGACACTTTCAGGCGACGACGGCATTGCGTCAAGCAGCATTGTTTTCGGAGAAAAAGCAGAAAAAAGCATTTTGAATATTCGCGCCGAAAAGAATGGGGAACTGCTGCAGCCAGGAGTAATTGAAATCATCTTGAACGCGCTGTCCGGTCCTCCGGTGAGCGAGAATAGTGAATTCAGCGCGCCGAATTCAATCATTGCCGATGGGCAAACGCAAGGTTTACTCAATATAATTCTCAAGGATGCTTACAGCAATCCGGTAGTCAATCGACTGGTTCAAATCACTTCCTCAGGGATTGCGGTGAACGTGCTCCAACAGGAATTGACGACCGATACCCAAGGACAAGCCTCGACCTTTTTCACCTCCCTTTATATCGGTGAAGCGGCATTGATTGTTAACATTGATCATCAGCCATTCATGTCGCGGGTGGTGAATGCTGTTCCAGGTCCTCCATCGCAGGCGATTGCATTCGGAGATAAACAGTCGCAAAAAGCAGGAGAAGTGTTGCCGCAGCCCATCGCCGTATTGGTCATGGACGCTCTCGGCCACCCCATCGCCGATCAACCAGTCACATTTTCTGTCGTCAGCGGTCGGGGGAAAATCATTGAACCGCAGCCAGGTAAAACCAATGCATCAGGTATCGCTTATGCCTCTTGGCAGCTGGGACCGGATATCGGCCTTCAGGTCGCGCGGGCGGTCATAGACGGCATTGAGGAACCGCTGATGTTCACAGCTGAAGCGTTGCCGCACGGCGCTGCGCATCTTTCTATTCTATCCGGCGACATTCAGATTGCGGCACCGAATCAAACCTTGCCGGATTCATTTGTGGTGCAGCTTGCGGACTCGATGAATCACCCTCTGCCAAACGTCCAAATCTTTTTTACAATAGCGGGAGACGTCGGCACATCAGACGGATACTTTGTCTCTCCCGGCGAACCCTATACAGATCAAAGGGGAAAGGCAGCAGCTTTATTCCACACGGGAACGGAAACCGGATTAAAGACGATTCTGGTCAGCGCCGGGAAATGGGGACAGGTTCAATTCTCAGTCTTGGTGCTCGAGCAGCGCAGTTACACTTTTGTCAAGTTGTCGCCGGATGGGGTGACCGCAGAACCTCAGGCGAAACTACCGATCTCGATCCTCATGCGCGACGCATTTCAGCGTCCTGCATCAAGTGAACCAGTGATTTTATCGACGACAGGAGGCGGAAAAGTCATTGAACAGCCGCCATATATCACCCAAAGCAACGGTCAGTTGGATATCACCTGGCAAGTAGGACTCAGCGGAGTGCAATCGCTCGAAATCCGGCCGCTCAATGGCGTAGGATCGACGCGTTACACGGCCACCGTGGCCAACCAGGCACCGCATTTTATATCTCCCTATCCACTTCCTCAGATAGTGAATTTAATTGCCGGGGAAGCCGCCATGCTGATCTTGAAGGCAAAAGATGACGATAACGAAAAGGTGGAATATGAAGTGAAAGGGATGCCGAACGGTGCCCAATTTCAAAACCTTGACAATGCTGTCCTTAACTGGACGCCGGAACCCGGGCAAATCGGTCACCATGATGTCACTTTTTACTCTCGTGATCCCCACGGCGCTCAAGACAGTTTGCGGATAGACCTGCAGGTCAGCTTGAATCATCACTATTTTTCCATCAACAAACGTTCACCAATGAACTATTTTATCGAGTTGGATTATGACCGGAAGGTTGATTTTGAGTTGGACGCAGAAACTCTAGAGGGTACCGCGCCGCAAATCATTTGGTACATCGGCGCACTCCCTGTGGGTGTTGGCGGGAAAATAAGCTTGACATTCGATAAAAAGCTCTATCCGGATCCTAATCAGACAGTGTTTGCATATCTGCTGAACGATGGAAAATTGGAAATAGTCGGCTGGCAAGTACACCTCACCCTTCCGACCAGTGTCAAGGTGGACCATTTTTCAGTGCAATATGTAAAACAACATGTTCAAATCACTTGGAATGCGGCCGATGAACGGCAAATTCGAGGTTATGTTATCGAAAAACACCGCGCTGAAAACGATAAACCCGAACGATTGACCACCGAGCCGATTTTCTGTCATCCTGATAAACGATATCATGTTGACGATGATCAGGTCGTGGCAGGTGAAACATGGCGATATTGCTTACTGTCGATCAATACAACGGGACAGGAAGACCGCTTGGCGTGGACAGAAATTTTCATTCCCCTGCCGGGAAAAACGAGTCTTGCACAAAACTTTCCCAATCCGTTCAATCCTACGACAACCATCCGATTCCAACTTGCCGAAGCAGCCATTGTCCACCTCGCCATTTATAACCTTCATGGGCAGGTGGTCAAAACATTATGCAATGCCGGCTTGTCAGCAGGCGAGCACAAGACCGTTTGGGATGGTCAAGATGAAAACGGAGTCAAAGTGCCTTCCGGCATCTATTATTATCGATTGACCGCCGGAGAGTATACGGAAACGCGCAAGCTGTCATTATTAAAATAATTATCATGAAATGGATGATTGGGTATTGAGTTTAAAACTCATATGAATCCAAATACAGGCTCACCCAGGCACCCAACATTTGGACGATGCCGACATCCGGAGCAAAAACATAGACCATTTCTTCATCCTTGATATTGGGCGCATCAAAGGTAAAACGGACGCAGTCAACATATTTATGGCCATCGTATTCTATGGTCAGACTTTTTTCAACCTTGACGGTGTAAATGAATTTATCAGAAAGTTTTACTTCATAACTGCCGCCGTGGTCTTCCGAAAAAGCGAACCATAGCAATTCTTTATCCGGTCGTTTTTTATAGATATTTCCCTTATCATCCTTGCGAAAGAGATCGCTGCTCTCCACTTTATTGCCAAAAAGGGAGTAAATTTTATTGTCATAGGTTGCCGTGTCCCAAATTCGATAAATGACCAACGCATCAGGAACTCCGACGTGGTAATAATACCATTTGTTATCAATTTCCAGAGGAAAGTAATTGCTGTAATCGGTGCCGGGTTGGGTCGGTTCATCCTTATCGCAGTTGATTATAAACACCATTAGTACAAACAGAAAAAGAACGCATCCGGTTTTCATATACAACTCCTTTATTTGCCAACTGAAGAGCCATCGCCCGGCCGATTCCTGACGAGGCGCCGGTGATGATGACCACATTTTCTCTAAAAGGTGAGTAAATCATGATGAAATCCTTCTTATCCAAAATCCTTCGATTTCTTCCAACGTTTTGCCTTTCGTTTCGGGAATGCCATATTTGACGACCAGAAACATCGCAACACAGAACAGAGCATAAATCCAAAATGAAAAACCATGATGAAATACTCGGACCAGCAGCGGATTTTCATTCAGCATGGGAAAGGTCTGAGAAACCAAATAATTGGCTGCCCACAGCATCATGGTGCAAATCGCCATGGCTCGGCCGCGAATCCGCGTCGGATAGAGTTCCGCCAGGATCACCCAGGTCACGGGACCTATTGACAAAGCAAAGCTGGCGATATACGTCAGCACAAACAGCAGCACCCAAATGCCGCTGATTTGCAGAAATGTAGTGAATCCAACTGCCAGCAATGAAAGCCCCATGCCTGTCGCGCCAATCAGCATGAGAGGCTTGCGACCGTATTTATCAACAGCGCTAATGGCCACGATCGTAAAAGTGAGATTGACGAATCCCACAACGATGGTCTGCAGCAAAGCAGCATCACTGGTGCTGCCAAGGGTTTTGAATATTTCCGGTGCATAATAAATGATCACATTGATGCCGGTGATCTGCTGAAGAATAGCCAGCGCGATTCCCACAATGAGGATTAATCGCAGATTTTTGCTGAACAATTCTCTGATGGAACCACTCTCCATGGAAATGGCTTTTTGAATCTCCGCCGTCTCGACTTTAGCGTGATCATGGCCGCCAATGCGGGCTAAAATAGCTTGACCGGAATCTACATTGCCTTTTTTAATCAAAAAGCGGGGACTTTCCGGGACAAAAAAGAGAAGGATAAAAAACAAGACCGCCGGAAGCGTCTCGGAGCCAAACATCCAGCGCCAGCCGATGGTAACATTCCAATCGACCGTTCCTCCGCGGGCGATGAAATAATTGACGAAATAGACCACCAGCATGCCGAAGACGATGGCGAATTGATTCCAGGAGACCAATTTTCCGCGAATATGAGGCGGCGAAATTTCGGCAATAAAGAGCGGCGAAACCATCGAAGCCGCGCCGACGCCAACGCCGCCGATCATTCGATAGATGACAAACTCGGTGAGATTTTTGGGCACCGCGGAACCGATCGCCGAAATGGTGAATAAAACGGCTGACATCAACAGCACTTTTTTTCGACCGATGCTGTCACTGAGCAGACCGGCGGCAGCGACGCCGAAAATACAGCCGACCAGTGCGCTTCCGGTCGCCCAACCGGTTTCAGCCGCATTCAGATGAAAGAATTCGCGCAAAAAGCCGATCGCACCGGCAATGACAGCGGTATCATACCCAAATAATAATCCGCCGAGGGCAGCCACGAATGAAGCAAAATAAACATATCGTTTTTTCGCGTCCACGTCAATAAATCCTTTCTGCAGTTAGGCCCAAAACCATTTCCCGCCTGATCACATCTCAAGGCCGTTCGCACGACGCTGCTACTCAGAAAACGTGATATCCGATTCTGCCGCCAAATAGCCGGTCGGTCGATAGATTTGCACTCGAGCTGATTGGAGTTCCGGAAAAGTCGGCCAGTTGAGAACAATTTCGCGCCTCTCACCCGGAAGAATGTCCGCCAATTTGAGCCGGCCACCCTGAATCGGTTGGCCGATTCGGTTGTAGGCTGTCCACACCAGGTCGTAAGCTCGCAGGACATAGGCGGGCATGTCATTCTCAAGATCGCGGGTGATGATAGCGACTTTCATGGATGTCAATGTCGTGGAGGCCGCTCCTGTGGAAATGGTCATCGTTTTAATGGGAGACATTT
>RPQV01000298.1 GCA_003818595.1 Calditrichota bacterium | reverse complement strand
TTTCACGCAAAAATCTGTAGACCCGCTGTGCGGATTCGGGCAGATCGGCATCCTGCTGTTCCTGCGCTTCGGGTGCAGCAAAAATAGATTCCCCGCCGCGCAGGTTGAAGCGGATGCGGTATTGTGTCCCTTCGCCCTCCTGCACTCCGATCGCATGTATCTCGCCATCCTGGAACTCCTTTTTCCATGCTTCCAGTTTACCGGCATCAAAACCGGGGAAGCGAGTGCTTAAAATGTCCTGCTCAAAAGTGTGCAGAGGAAACAGCAAACCGGCATATTTTTGTACCATCGTTTCGAACAGGGGAGCGGCGCCGGCAGCAAAATGGTATTTGAGGACGAATTTTCTAAATGTCTGTTTATCGGCCGCCGTTTGAATTCGACGTTGAGCAATCGTCTGCCGATACAGTAGGGCAAAATTCTCTCGATCGCACCACTGTTCTTCATCAATACCCAGAACCAAGCGACCCCGCACCGCTTCTTTTGCCTGAAAAAGTTGATCGAGCAATAGAGTGATTTCGGCCAAGGGTTGCCGGGTTTTGCGGCTGATCTGCGGCAGGGTGAGGGGGCCATGTCGGCGTAACGTTCGACGCAGCAAATCAATCGGGGTTTCATGCTCGGGCATCAATGTTGGAAGCCATTGATTCTCTTTGAGCTGAATTCGATGGAGGGCCTTCAATTCATTCAGCCAGGGCTCTGGCGACGTTGAGCAGCGGTGGACGAGTTCGTCAGTGGCAATGGGCGCCAAAGCGGCGATGATTTCATACAAATCCTCGGCATCGCGGGCGCGTCGCTCCGGATGAGTGAATTGCCAAAAGGCCTCAGCCGCCTCCACGGTCGTGACGGTCACCAGGGCGGGAATCTGCTGCCGGCTGAGGATATCCGCTAAAAAGTCACTGCTGATTTCCGCAGCATGGCCGACGACGCGCGTGCGGTCGTAATCATACATCTGTTCAGCCAGGAATCGGAACAAGAGTCCGGAAGTCATGGGTGAGGGCGACGACGTCTGCACAGCGGAGACGGTTATTTTCCCATCAGCCAAAGCGCGCAGAATCATCTGCAGTCCGCTGATATCAAAGAGGTCTTCCAGACAGTCGCGATAGGTTTCCATCAGGATGGGGAAATCGGGAAATTTTAGGATGGTTTGCAGGAGGTCAGAGGCGCGAAGACGCTGCAGCCAGAGAGGAATGCGCTTGTCGAGTCGCGAACGCTGCAGCAAAAGGGCGCGCGTGGCGTTATGACGAAACCGCACCAAAAACATGGCTGTTTGGGAGATCTTTTCCACGAGCAGAGTTTTGAGCTCTTCGAATGGCCGATACAACATCTCCTCGAATGGCGGTTGAGTCTCGGTGTCGAGCAGGCGGAAGAGCATCCCTTCGTCGTCGTAGGTGAATTGCACCTGCGTCATGGCTCTTTTCTCCAGCGCGGCAGCCAAGGCAGTCGCCCAGGCGCCCAGAACCCGTCCGCCAAAGGGCGCGTGGATGAAAACATGGGGTTCTCTGACCGAGTCGTGGAAATATTCGATCACAATATGCGAGTCTGTGGCGACGGCGCCGCATTTTTCCCGCTGAGATTCGAGATAATCGAGCAGCGCGATTTCAGCGTCGCTCTGAACTCGGGATTCTTTTTGATCGAGTCGCTGCAGGCATTGTCGGCGATAGGCGCCGATTTTCATGCTGGTGGACATCTCGCGATAAAGTGGTTCGGCTTTCCAGAACGGGGCACGCGGTTTGACGGACGCGAGCGGCGTCACCATGATGCGGTCACGGGTGATTTGATTGATTCGCCATTCGTTATTGCCGAGAAAAAAAACATCACCCACTTTGGATTCGAAAACGAATTCTTCTTCGACCTCGCCCAGACGCGTATTGGCGCCCTCGAGGTAGACGCCATAATAGCCTCGGTCGGCAATGGTGCCGCCGCTGCTGACCGCGAGCAGCCGGACGCCCTTTCGAGCGATCAGGACATCATTCACCCGATCCCAGCTGAGGCGCGGATAAAGGGCCCGCAATTCGGTCAGTTGATAATGACCGGAAAGCATTTCAATCACCTGGTTGAAAGCGTTTTCCGACAGATAACGATAGCAATAGCTTCTGCGCATGATGCTGTAAAGCTCCGAGCGCGATATGGAACGCATGGAGACTTCGGCGAGAATCTGCTGCGCCAGGACATCCAGGGCATTTTCCGGAATAACCGTTTCTTCGATATCGCGGGCCTGCATGGCCGCCGCAATGGCCAGACAATCATCGAGGTCAGCCTGATACAGGGGAATGATGACGCCGTTGCTCGTCGAGTGCAGCAAATGGCCGCTGCGCCCGATACGCTGCAGAGCGGAGCTCACGCTCGTCGGGGATTGTATCTGCACCACCAGATCGATGCTGCCGATATCGATTCCCAACTCCAGCGATGCGGTGGCAATGACGGCCGGTATGAGGCCCCGCTTTAATCGTGCTTCGATGTCGTAGCGTATCTCGCGCGAAATGCTGCCGTGGTGTGCGAGCGCCAGTTCCGCGCTTTCATCGCCGGTCTCCAGGCGATGTTTTTCATTGAGAAAACGAGCGATTTTCTCGGTTTGCGCGCGCATGTTGACAAAGATCAGGCTGTTTCGATGGGAGGTGATGAGTTGGTAAAGTAAATCGATCAGCTGAGGCCATACGGTGTCGTTCGGCAAATTCGACCACTCCGAGACCGGAGACATGACGCGTACATTCATGGCTTTGTGGCTTCCCGCATCAACGATGGCGACCGGCCGCGCCCGGAGCCGTTCTTCTTTGCCGTCGTTCATCAAGCCGCCGAGAAACGCCGCAATACGTTCTAACGGTTTTTGGGTGGCCGAAAGGCCGATGCGCGTCGGTTCCTGCTTTAATAATGCCGTCAACCGTTCGATCGAGAGGCTGAGATGAACACCCCGTTTATTGTTGCACAGGGCATGGATTTCATCGATGATGAGATAGCGAAGGGTGCTGAATATCGATCGTCCCCTCTCTGATGTCAGGAGCAGATAGAGTGATTCGGGGGTGGTGATGAGAATGTGCGGCGGCTTTTTGATCATGGATTGGCGCGCTTGGGCGGTGGTGTCGCCGGTGCGCACCGCCACCCTGATTTGGGTCGGAGTCAGTCCCCTGGTTGCCGCAGTATGATAAATACCTTTCAAAGGTTGCTGCAGATTAAACTGGATATCGTTGTTGAGAGCCTTCAAGGGTGAGATGTAAAGCGTGTGCACGCCGGTTTTATTGCGTTCAAAGTCTAGTGGGTCAGATGATAGGGCCAGGCGGAACAGTTCGTCAATGCACCACAAAAAAGCGGCCAGGGTTTTCCCTGAACCGGTTGGTGCGAGGATGAGAGTGTGTTCTTTGCCGGCGATTTTCGGCCATCCCAGCTGTTGGGCGGGACTGGGCTCTTCAAATCTCGAAAAGAACCACTCTTCCGTGGCCGGATGAAAATGCAGCTCTTTGAGCAGGGACATTTGCCTCCCCGATCTTGATAAAAGAGTTATTCATGTCGGTGAAGACCGACTCTATCGCAACCGTTAAATAGAGAGCGTACCTTGGATGGTCACCGAGATTTTATCATCAGCAGTTTTCAAGGAGGTCACCAGCAGCTCGGTGTGGAATCCACGATTTTGCGCCAGCGCATTGATGTCGAAAATCAGCGCCTCGCCTTCGCGAAAGGCGCCGGGAGGCATGTTTTCGACGATCTTGTCGAGGATTTTTTCCTTCAATTGTTCGGTCAGCATCCGCAACGGCCTCAAGGTGATCAAATGCGCGATGATTTGTCGCCCATTCGAGTCGAATTTGAGGACGGCTTCAAAGGGAATGGAGAGCAATACTTTGACCGAGCCGGAAAAGACAATGTGCTCGCCTTCGATGCGGAGATTGAGTTTGCTGACGCGATCGCTCTGCGGCGCGTAGCGATTGATGAGATGGTCAAAATCTGTCTCATCGATTGTGATTTGAAAACAATTTAATTCCATAAGCATCCTGTCTGATTAGCTGAATAATAGCTCGATATCATCACGACTGAGATTTTTAAAAAAGGAGCTGTCGGTCGAAATCAGGTCCTGCACCAGTTGTTGTTTTTGTGACTGCAGCTCGAGCATTTTTTCCTCGACCGTGCCGCGGGTGATGAGGCGATAGACAAAGACCTTTTTTTCCTGGCCGATTCGATGAGCGCGATCGGTGGCCTGCACTTCGACGGCCGGGTTCCACCAGGGATCGTAGTGGATCACGTAATCGGCAGCCGTGAGATTCAATCCCACGCCGCCGGCTTTGAGGCTGATCAGAAAAATCCGCACCGACTCATCATTTTGAAAATGGTCAACTTTATCCATGCGGTTCGTCGTGTGACCGTCGAGGTACTCGTAGCTGATGTTGTTTTCATCGAGATGACGACGAATGAGGCGCAGCATTTTGACGAACTGCGAGAAAATCAGCACCTTGTGATTTTCCGCAATGATCTCCTCGATGAATTCCTTCAATGATTCTAATTTGCCGGAATCCTCCATGACCGAATGGTCGATGAGGTATGGATGGCAGGCGATCTGTCTGAGTTTCACCAGGCCTTCCAGAATATTCATATGCGAAGAGTCGATGCCGACGAGATCGATCTTGTTGAGAAGCATGGCGCGGTAGAAATCACGCCAATAGGAATAGAGCTTTTCCTGTGCCGGACTCATGGTGCAGAAAAATGTCTGTTCGATTTTGGGAGGCAGTTCCCTGGCAACCCCTTCTTTGGTGCGTCGCAGGATAAAGGGGAAAACCAGTTTGCGCAGAATCTTCGCCGCCTCTCCATCCCTGCGTTTTTCGATGGGCAGCGTAAAAGTGGTTTTAAAATATTTCAGGCTGCCGAGCATCCCCGGATTGAGGAACGAGAACTGCGACCACAATTCCACGGTATTATTTTCGACCGGCGTGCCGGTGAGCACCAACCGAAACTGCGATCGTAACAGTCGTGCCGCTTTCGCGGTCTGGGAGAGAGGATTTTTGATTTTTTGGGATTCATCGAGGATGACATAATGAAAGCCGAACTCTTTCAAGAATAAAATATCGCGCCGCATGATCCCATAGCTGGTCAGAATGATATCGTAACCATCAAGGACGGTCGCGATTCGGCTTCTTTGGAGTCCGGTATGGACGAGCACCTTGAGTTCCGGCGTGAACTTTTGGACTTCTTTTTCCCAATTGAACACCACTGAAGTCGGACATACGATCAGTGACGGCGTCAAGTTGC
>RPQV01000297.1 GCA_003818595.1 Calditrichota bacterium | reverse complement strand
CCCGGTCGCCGGCATGATCTGCATCAATCCCATGGCGCCGGCCGGTGAAATGATCTCCGGATCCCAGGTGCCTGCACTCTCATGAGTGATGGTAGCGCACAACAGGTCCACATTGAGAACGGGATATTTCTTGGTCATGGTATAAATTTCCTCAGCGATTTCATATTTTTTGACTCGAGGCATTGTCAGGTTGTACTGGTCAATAATCGCAATAATTTTTTGAATATTGAACTGACGGATGCTGTCAGTGGTGATCGCTGAGCGCATTTCCATTAGATTTTTTTCCAGATCACTTATTTTTATTTCATTTTTTGTGTTGATGGCGTACTTTATGCCAACCAGTACCACCGTAATGAACACCATCCCGGTCAAAATATTCAATCCGGTTTTAAATGGTGCGGTGCTGTTTTGATCTTTTGTACTCATTGTCCTCCAATAATTTTGTCAACAGGCTCGGGAACGTCACCACCTTTTCAGGATTGGCTGCCGTTCGATGATTTATAATAAAAATATTTAAGCATTCAAGTTACTAAATCTATCGTTAATAATCAAGTAATTAAACAAATGTTGACGATTGCGCTATTCCTCATACTTTGTCTTACATTTTATACGGCAATTTTGCGGAAACTAAACCAAGGTATCTATCAATTACCCGATTCGACAGAATCGCCAAGTGAACCTTTTGTTTCGGTTGTTATTGCTGTCAAAAATGAAGCCCATCGAATACAGAATTGTTTGAAGGCATTGAACCAGCAGGAGTATCCTGCCGAAAAAATGCAAATCATTCTGGTCGACGACCATTCAACGGATGATACGCTTCAGGTCGTCCGCAATATGAATATGCGATGCGCGGTGAAATTATTAACCCATTCAACTCTTTCAAAATACCAGAGTTCCAAAAAGGCCGCCCTCGAGCTGGCGCTCCATGATGCCTCCGGAGATATTGTTTTGCTGACCGATGCGGATGGCAGACCTCCCCGAACCTGGGTGAGAAGAATGGTTTTATCTTTTTCGGATTCTATGGGGCTTGTCGCCGGATTCTCTCCCCAGTGCGCGGAAAAGCCCTGGATGAATGATCTGCTGTTGGTCGATAGTATTGCGGCTGCCGTAACGGCCGCAGGCTTGATCGGCCTCAAGCGCGGCATCACCTGCAGCGGACGGAATTTGGCTTATCTCAGGCAGGCGTTCTTCGACGTCGGCGGATTTTCTTCCTTGCCGGATTCGCTTTCCGGCGATGACGATTTTATCCTCCAGCGATTTGTCCATCAATCACGTTGGCAGGTGAATTATGTGCTGAACCGCGAAGCGGTTGTCCCTGCCGCAGGCCCGACAAACCTGATCGCGTTCTTGAGGCAAAAACGACGACACATCAGTGCCGGAAGATATTATCCGACATCAGTCAAGTTGGGATATGCTGTCTATCACCTGTTGAACCTGGCGATATGGAGCTCTATTGTGATGATTCACTTTGAACAATATCTGTTCCTGGCATTTATCGGCATCAAATTTCTGGTTGATGCGCTGCTCATGCTCCGATTCGCCAAGCTGGTTAATGTGCGGCTGAAATGGATTTTTTGCATTATTTGGGAACCGGTATTTCTTTTTTATAATCTATTCGCAGCATTATGCTGGTTTCGGCGGCCGGTCTGGAAATAAAAACATGATTAATCTACGAACCAATTGTGTATTGTGGGAGAATTACGAAGAATATGCCCTCCAACGAGGCCAAATGGTGTGCACGCTGCTGTCAAATCATCTGTGTTTAAAGGGAGCGAAAATCCTTGATTTCGGCGCCGGCAACGGCGGTGTCGCAGTGCAGTTGGCTCGCCAAGGCGCTTTTGTTTCAGCCGTTGAAATCAATGCAGAAAAATGTGCAAACATTCAGGAGGCTGCCCAAAAGACCAAGTTGCCCATCAAAGTTATGTCCAGAGTACCGGAGGGTGAAATTTTTGATGCTGTGGTTCTCCTGGATGTCATCGAGCATCTTGATCATTGGCGCCGATGGCTCAAGCTTTTTACCGCCCATCTGAACCCCCAAGGCATCATCTATCTCTCCACGCCGAATAAATTCGCGGCGCTGAATATGATCTGCGATCCCCATTTCAGCCTGCCGATAGTGGCTCTGCTGGACAGGCATTGGGTGAAAAGAATCGTCGCCGAATGGTTGGGCTGGCAGCCGCGCGATCGACAGGACTTGCCTCAATTATTGTCCCTGAAGGAATTGGATTGCGGTATTCGCCGGGCAGGCTTCTCCTGGAGTTTCATCAATCGCGGTGTGCTCGACTATGCGCTGAAAAATCCCCCATCGCTTTGGAACCGCCCTCTTCATCTGCAAATCATTCGTCTGCTGCAATTAATCCGATTTGATCGGGCATTAGTCAGAATGATGTCCGATGAAAAGAATCATTTCAATGAATTTGTTAATCCGACCTGGTATATGTTGTTGAAAAAAAGGGATGCTTGATTGTTCAGCATCCCTTTTCGGCATTACACTATCAGCTTGGCCTTTGCGACGATATTTTCGACAGTAAGGCCAAAGTGGGCGTACACCTTTTTGAACGGGCCGCTGGCCCCGAATTTATCAATGCCCAATGATAAACCGTGGTCTCCGACAAACTCACGCCAGCCCATGGTTGAAGCGGCTTCGATTGAGAGTCTGGCTTTGATCGCTGCCGGCAGAACACTCTCTTTGTATTCTTCTGATTGCCGGCGGAACAATTCCCAACTCGGCATGCTGACGACCCGTGCATCAATTCCCTGCTCAAGCAGCACCTTTTGAGCATCCGCTGCCAAATAAACTTCGGAACCACTGGCGATCAATATTAAATCTGCCTTGGCGCCCTTTTCCTTGATCAAGGTATAGGCTCCCCGACGCAGCCCGGCCGCCGGTGAACAGAGATGACGATCAAACACCGGAATGCCCTGGCGAGTGAGAATGAGCATTATCGGCCCGTCACTATTTTCGAGGGTGAAACGCCAGGCTTCGCCAACCTCGTTGGCGTCTGCAGGCCGAATGATGGTTAGTCCGGGGATGATCCTCAATGATGCCAGGTGTTCGACCGGCTGATGGGTTGGGCCGTCTTCGCCGACGCCGATGGAATCATGCGTCATCACATAAATGACCGGTAATTTCATCAACGCCGCCAAACGGATAGCCGGTCGCGCGTAATCAGCAAAAACAAAAAAGGTGGCGCAAAAAGGTCTCAATCCTCCATGCAGAGCGATGCCCGAACAGGCAGCAGCCATGGCAAACTCGCGCACTCCCCAGGCGATGTTGCGATTGGTACGCGATTTTCGGGAAAAATAGCCGCTCTCTTTCATCAATGTCATCGTGCTCGGCGACAAATCTGCAGAACCGCCGATCAAATGAGGCAGTTTCGCTGCCACCGCGTTGATCACTCTGCCGGACACATTTCGCGT
Source organism: Calditrichota bacterium (assembly GCA_003818595.1). Lineage (GTDB taxonomy): Bacteria > Zhuqueibacterota > Zhuqueibacteria > Residuimicrobiales > Krinioviventaceae > Fontimicrobium. The sequence goes on along the minus strand of RPQV01000297.1, from coordinate 1,827 downwards.
TGCCTGCTGACCATCCTCGGGTTTCCATACGGGAATATCCTTGTCCCAACCGGAGGGCAAAGTCGAGGTCAAGCCGATTTCAAAACTTGATGCTAACTCCGGATATTGCAGTTTATACTCTTCATATTTTGCCTGCCAAACCATCTCCATTCGGCGACCGTGTTCAATGACCTCTTTCATATGTTCTTTTACGCGCTGGGGAACCAAAAATAACTGATCATCCGGCCAGCCGTAGCCTTTTTTGGTCAGAGAGACTTCCTGCTCGCCCAAGGGGGCGCCGTGAGCTTTTTCGCTGTCCTGAAGGTTGGGGGAACCATAGCCGATGTGAGAACGAATGATAATGAGCGACGGCTTGTCGCTGACAGCCTGCGCCTCCTGAATGGCGGCCGCGAGGACCGACAGGTCATTGGCGTTATCGCCAACGTTGATGACGTGCCAATGATACCCTTCGAACCGTTTCTGCACTGCATCCGAATAGGCGAGGTCAGTATTGCCTTCAATACTGATGTGGTTGTCATCATAAAACCAGATCAGTTTACCGAGGCCGAGATGACCGGCGAGCGAAGCGGCTTCGTGGGAAATTCCTTCCATCAAATCACCATCGCCGCATACGGCGTAGGTATAATGGTCGATAATATTGAAATCATCACGATTATAGACCGCCCCAAGATGCGCTTCAGCGATGGCCATGCCGACGGTGTTGGCGATACCTTGTCCGAGCGGTCCGGTTGTGGTTTCGATGCCTCCGGTTTCACCGAATTCCGGATGCCCGGGAGTCTTGCTGCCCAACTGGCGGAACTCCTTGAGATCATCCAGGCTCAATTCATAGCCGCACAAATGCAGAATAGAATAAAGGAGCATTGAGGCATGTCCGGCGGACAATACGAATCGATCCCGATTGATCCAATGCGGATTGTCAGGATTATGGTGCATGATTTTTTTGTATAAAAGATAAGCCAGCGGCGCCAGAGCCATGGGGGTGCCGGGATGGCCGGAATTGGCTTTCTGGACGCCGTCCATTGCCAAAGTGCGGATGGTGTTGATCGTCAACTCTTCGATGGGCATCGTGTCAAGTCTGCTCATGGATTCCTCAAGTATTTATGTCAATATTCCTGTCTATAGTTTTCGCTGTATTCAATCATAGTAAAGTATTAAAAGTATTTCTTTTAATCAATTTCTGTTTTTAATTTCATGCGATTTTTGTACATTAAAGCTCTGTATTTTCCATGCAGGCTGGTTAACGATAGGAATAGATATGACATTAGAGTTGAAAAGAAATAAATTTCCCGGACGTAAAGGGCCGCTGTTATTGATGATTTTGGACGGCGTGGGTCTCGGCAAGCCGTATGAAGGCAATGCGTTATACATGGCCAAAACGCCGATCCTTGACGAATTGATGAAAGGTCAATTATTCACGCAGTTGCGCGCGCATGGTCCGGCTGTTGGACTCCCTTCTGCAGATGATATGGGCAACAGTGAGGTGGGGCACAATGCCATCGGTGCGGGACGCGTTTTTGCCCAAGGCGCCAAATTGGTCGATGCTTCCATCAAAACGGGTGAAATTTTCAAAACCGATATTTGGAAGAAAATTGTCGGCCGCGGACTGGACGGCGGCGCGGTGCATTTTATCGGACTGCTCTCCGACGGCAATGTGCACTCGCACATCCAGCACCTCTTTGCATTGATCAGGAAATGCGCCGAATCCGGTGTTGCCAAGGTGAGAGTCCATGTACTCTGCGACGGCCGCGATGTCGGTGAAAAATCTGCACTCGATTATATTCGACCTTTGCAGGAATTGCTCGATCAAATCTCGCGCGACAAAGGATT